>JAEUMC010000896.1 GCA_016793415.1 Devosia sp.
TGTTCGGCGAACTCGGTTATGCCTTCGAGTTGGGCGAGGTGACGCTGACCCCGTTCGCCCGCGCGGCGCTGCTTGGACAATCGGGCGGGCACTATGCCGAGACCGGCGGCGACGCGGCCCTCTTCGGCGCTTCGGGCGCGATCGGCATGGCGGTGCTCGCGGCCGGCGTGAAGGCGACGCGGCAGTTCGTGCTGGGTGATGGCCTGGCGGTCGTGGCTCGCGGCAGCGTTGCGCTGCAGCAGGCGACTGGCGACCAGCCGACAGCGACGCACGGCTTTGCCGGCGGCCCGCCATTCCTGGTGGCCGGTGCGAAGCCGGGCGATGCCGCGTTGCTGCTCGAGGCCGGATTGGGCGGCGAACTGGCGCCTGGCGTGCTCCTCGATCTGGGCTATCAGGGTCAGCTTGGTGGCACCCAAACGGCCCAGGCGCTGAAGCTCACGCTGTCAGGCAAGTTCTGAGCGAGACCCGATCGCAGTCGGTTTGTTTCTCTTTTGTTCGCATGCTACAGTCGCACGCGAACAAGGAACCATCCCATGGCTAATCGAGGCGGGAGCGCCGATCTGCCTTTGCATGGCGGCCGGGTGCCGAAATGGCTGAGCGAGCGCATGGCGCGGCTCGGAGCGGTGATCTGCCAGGCCATCGTCATGGAGTATGGCCGCGACGAACTGCTGAGCCGGCTGGCGCATCCGTTCTGGTTCCAGTCGTTCGGCGCGGTGATGGGGATGGATTGGCATTCCTCCGGCATCACCACCAGCGTCATCGGCGCGCTCAAGGGTGGGCTGAGGCCACTGGAACGCGAACTCGGGCTGCATGTCTGCGGCGGACGCGGGCGACATTCACGGAAAACTCCGGACGAACTGGTGGCGATCGGCAACCGGGTCGGCTTCGACGGCGTGGCTTTGGCCAAGGCGAGCCGGCTGGTCGCCAAGGTCGACAGCGCCGCGGTGCAGGACGGGTTCGAGCTCTACCTGCATGGCTTCATCGTCGCCGATGACGGCCACTGGGTGGTGGTGCAGCAGGGGATGAAAGGCGATGCGAAGACGGCGCGCCGCTACCACTGGCGCTCCGAGGGATTGCGCAGCTTCGTCGAGCAGCCGCATGCGGCGATCGAGGGCGCCGCTGAGGGGACCATCGTCAACCTGACCGACATGCGGGCGGCCCGCTCGCGCAGCTCGCAGGTCGACATTCTCGGCGGCATGGGACCGGATGCCATCGTGCGCGAAGTCGGGCGGCTCGAGGGCATAGCCGAGCCGGCGCCGATCGAGGACGATCAGCCGCTGCTGCCGCATCTGGTGATGCCCGAGCACCACGACATCCGCCCCAAGGATGTGATGTTGCGCCGCCTGCACGGCAGCCTCGCCGCTGCCGCCGACCGGGCGCCGGCCGATTTCACCGAGCTGCTGCTGGTGCCCGGGGTCGGCGCACGCACCGTCCGCGCGCTGGCGCAGGTTGCCGAGGTGGTGCATGGCGCGCCGCATCGTTTTGCCGATCCGGCGCGTTTCGCCATGGCGCATGGCGGCAAGGACAGCCATCCGTTTCCGGTGCCGCTGAAGGTCTATGACGAGACCATCCGGGTGCTGAAATCGGCCGTCGGCAAGGCGAGGCTTGGCCGTGACGAAGAGCTCGACGCCATCAGGCGGCTCGACCGGCAATCGCGCCAGCTCGAAGCCGGCGCCACCGGGCCGAGTTTCCACGAGTTCATCGCCGAGGAGCGACGCCGGGCGCCGGAATATGGCGGACGGACGGTGTTCGACGATCTGCCCAGCGCTTACGCGCGGGCGAAGATGCGGGTGTAGCGAGGCTAGGATGCCCGCTGCAGCACCTCGGGCGCCGCGGCCGATTGACCGACAAACGCCGCGGGGTGGCGGACCAGCAGGTGGATCAGTTCCGACTGGCTGTGCGTGCGGGTCTTCTCGAACACCGATTTCAGGTGCCGGCGGGCCGTTTCCGGGGAAATCCCGAGCTCGTCGCTGGTCGGCCGCATGCCGCGGGTTTCGGCCAAGGTCTGGGCGAAGCTCGCCTCGCGCGGCGTGAGGCCATATAGGCTCATCAGCACTGTCGCATCGGGATAGCTGGTGCTTTGCGGGTCGCTGAGCATCAGCAGCGCCACCGCCTCGCGCGCCTCATGGTGTCGCCATTCGTCCGGCACCGAGGTGACGAGGGCCGAGAGCGGCGTATC
>JAEUMC010001004.1 GCA_016793415.1 Devosia sp.
ACGTACAGCAGCCACGGCAGCAGTGCTACCAGGCACAAGGCCGCAGCAACGAACGGCATAGCCACCATCCATCGGGGCAATCGCCTGGTGGTGGCCGGCTCACTCATGCCTTGCTCTGGCGTTGCTCCGGCACGCCGAATCCCTGCGACACCAGCAACGAGGTGATCGACGGCGTCAGTTCGCGGCAGCCGCAGTGTTGGGCGTGCTCGTAATGCCACTCGGCACGCTGCTTCTTCGTTGGGTTGGTGGGCATCCTGTGTTCGCGGTGCCACTCAGAGTTGATCTTGCCCATCGTCGCGCCCTCTTTCATCGTCCCGACACTTGCGCTAGGCAGGCCGGGCGGCTCCACTATGTTACCCTTGTCGAGACCGCCATGACCACCACCGAAGCTATCGCGTCCGCTCCGCCCGATCGCAGCGCGATCCGCGCCGCCGAGGCGGTCATCCGCCCGCATGTCCGGCGCACGCCGGTGGTGGAAGTCGCGGCCGCCGACTTCGGCCTCGATGGCGCGCCGTTTTCCTTCAAGCTCGAGTTCATGCAGCACTCGGGCACCTTCAAGGCCCGTGGGGCCTTTGCCAACCTGCTGATCCGGCAGGGGGCCGCGCGGGGCGTGGTCGCGGCCTCGGGCGGCAACCACGGCGCCGCCGTCGCCTTTGCCGCGCAGAAGCTCGGCATCAAGGCGCATATCTATGTGCCGCGCATCTCATCGCAGGCCAAGATCAACCGCATCCTGCAATACGGCGCCGAGATCGTCATCGGCGGCGACACCTATATCGACGCCTACACTGCCAGCCACGCCTTCGCCACCGAGCATGATCTGCTCGAGGTGCACGCCTACGACATGTTCGAGACGCTGTGCGGGCAGGGAACCGTCGGGCTCGAGTGGCTGGAACAGGCGCCGGGGCTCGATACGTTGCTGGTGGCGGTGGGCGGCGGCGGGCTGATCGGCGGCATCGCTGCGGCGGCCGCCGGGCGGGTCCGCCTGATCGGCGTCGAACCCGAGAACGCGCCGACGCTGCACAACGCGATCGATGCCGGCCGCCCGGTCGACGTGCCGGTGAGCGGCGTTGCCGCCGACAGCCTCGGCGCCCGCCGCATCGGCAGCCTGAGCTTTGCGCTTTCCGGCTTCATCGATCGCTCGGTGCTGGTCACCGACGAGGCGATCGTCGCAGCCCAGAAGGCCATCTGGGATGTGCTGCGGGTGGCGGTGGAGCCGGGTGGCGCCGCCGCCATGGCTGCGGTTCTCTCCGGTCGCTACGTTCCGGCGCCGGGCGAAAAGGTCGGCGTGCTGCTCTGCGGCGCCAACACCACGGCGGTGAAGTTCGACTAGCCCGCCTTGACTTTGCCTTCCCCCTCCGGCAAACGCCGCCGCCAACTGGACGCCTGTCCGGGCGGGGCTTAGGCTCGGCCCAAAGCAGCAATAAGAACGGCGGAGGCCACCACCTTGACCAAGCGCGCATTCACCTTCCCGGGGCAGGGCAGCCAGGCCGTCGGCATGGGCAAGGACCTTGCCGACGCCTACCAGGAAGCCCGCAACGTCTTCGCCGAAGTCGATGATGCGCTCGGCCAGAAACTCTCGGCCATCATGTTCGAAGGGCTCGACGAGACGCTGCGCCTCACCGAGAATGCCCAGCCGGCGCTGATGGCGGTCTCCGTCGCGGTGACGCGTGTGCTCGAAAGCCGCGGCTTCTCGCTCAAGGACAATGCCGCCTACGTCGCCGGCCACTCGCTGGGCGAGTACTCGGCACTGGCCGCAGCCGGCGCCTTCAGTCTTGCCGACGCGGCGCGATTGCTGAAGATCCGCGGCCAGGCCATGCAGCAGGCCGTGCCGGTCGGGCAGGGCGCCATGGCGGCGATCCTCGGCCTCGACCTCGAAACCGTGCTGCGTGCCGCCAATGACGCCGAAGACGGTGAGGTCTGCGGCGTCGCCAACGACAATGCCCCCGGCCAGGTGGTGATCTCCGGCCATGCCGGTGCAGTGAACCGCGCCATCGAACTGTTGAAGGCCGCGGGCGCCAAGCGGGCGCTGCCGCTGCCGGTCAGCGCGCCGTTCCACTGCGCCCTGATGCGTCCCGCAGCCGATGCCATGGAGCATGCGCTCAACCAGGTCACCGTGAACGCCCCGGTTGTACCGGTGGTCGCCAACGTGCTGGCCAAGCCCATCACCGATCCCGAAGAGATCAAGAAGCGCCTCGTCGAGCAGGTCACCGGCATGGTCCGCTGGACCGAATGCGTCGGCTGGCTGGTGCAGGATGGCGGCGTGACGCAACTGGTCGAGCTCGGCTCGGGCAAGGTGCTGAGTGGCCTCGCCAAGCGCATCGCGCCGGAAACAGCGACGGTGTCGATCGGCACCCCGGCTGATGTCGATGCGTTTCTCGCCGATCTCGGCGCCTGAATCAGTTTCTCCTGAGGAGTCCGTAAATGTTTGATCTCACGGGCAAACGCGCCCTCGTCACTGGTGCTTCCGGCGGTATCGGTCGCGAGATCGCCAAGGCGCTCGCCGCGTCCGGCGCACGCGTGGCGCTCAGCGGCACCCGTGTCGGCGCCCTCGAGGAGACCCGCGACATGCTGGGCGGTGGTGATCACCCGATCCTGCCCGCCAACCTCTCGGACCTCGATGCCGTTGACCAGCTCGTGCCCTCCGCCGAGGCGGCGCTCGGCGGCATCGACATTCTCGTCAACAATGCCGGCGTAACCCGCGACAACCTCTTCATGCGCATGAAGAACGAGGAGTGGGACGAAGTGCTGGCGGTGAACCTCACTTCGGCGTTCCACCTCACCCGCGCCGTGCTGCGCGGAATGATGAAGCAGCGCTTCGGCCGCATCATCGGCATCACCTCGGTCGTCGGCGTCGTCGGCAATCCGGGGCAGGGCAACTATGCCGCCAGCAAGGCCGGGCTCATCGGCATGAGCAAGGCGCTGGCCTATGAGGTCGCCTCCCGCAACATCACCGTCAACACCGTGGCCCCCGGCTTCATCGGCTCGGCCATGACCGACGAATTGAACGATAAGCAGCGCGAAAGCAGTCTGGGTAAGGTGCCGGCCGGCCGGCTCGGCGCCGCCGACGAGGTTGCCGCCGCAGTGGTGTTCCTTGCCAGCACCGAAGCCGGCTACATCACCGGCCATACGCTGAACGTCAACGGCGGCATGGTGATGCTGTAGGGCAATTACGAGCGCGAAGGCTGGGGAAACCGGCCTCCACGCAATATGGCAATGGCGGGGGAAGTATGTTACCTCCGCCCTGATTTCGGGCTCGGCCCGTACTTGCGAGGGTACGGCGTGGCGCCTACAGTCTGCCGCGAATGGCGGCAAAAGGTCGGTGGTCCGGGCTGTTCCGGTGCCGCAGGCCGCGTAGAACGAACAACCTGTTTGGTAACAAGGGAAGTCAAATATGAGCGATATCGCTGATCGCGTCCGCAAGATCGTGGTCGAACACCTCAACGTCGATGCGGAGAAGGTCGTCGATAAGGCCAGCTTCATTGACGATCTGGGCGCGGACTCCCTCGATCAGGTCGAGCTGGTCATGGCTTTCGAAGAAGAGTTCAACGTCGAGATCCCGGACGATGCCGCGGAATCGATCCAGACCTTCGGTGACGCCGTCGCCTATCTGACCAAGGCCGTCGGCTGATCGCCGACCGCTAACGGCTCTTCTTCGATGGAACTGCGCCGCGTCGTCGTCACCGGGATGGGGATCGTCAGCCCTTTGGGCTGCGGGATCGAACCAACCTGGGCCAACATCCTCGCATCCAAGAGCGGTGCCAAGCGCATCGACGACTTCCAGGTCGACGATATCGCTTGCCAGATCGCACACCGGATCCCGTTGGGCGACCACGCCGACGGCAAGTTCAATCCCGACGAGTGGATGGACGTGAAGGATCAACGCAAGGTTGATCCCTTCATCGTCTACGCCATGGCGGCGGCCACCCAGGCAATCCAGGATGCCGGGGTGGAGCCCAAAACCGAAGAAGAAAAGCACCGTATCGGCACGCTGATCGGCTCGGGCATCGGCGGCATCGGGGGCATCTACGAAACCTCGATCACCCTGCACGAGAAGGGCCCGCGCCGCGTCAGCCCATTCTTCATCCCGGGCCGCATCATCAATATGGCGTCGGGCAACGTCTCGATCCGCTTCGGCCTAAAGGGTCCGAACCACTCGGTGGTGACGGCCTGCTCGACCGGTGCCCATGCCATCGGCGATGCCGCCCGGCTGATCATGCTGGGTGATGCCGACGTGATGGTGGCCGGCGGCGCTGAATCGCCGGTCAACCGTATCTCGATCGCCGGCTTTGCCGCCTGCCGGGCGCTTTCCACCGGCTTCAATGATCGCCCGGAAATGGCCTCGCGTCCTTATGACAAGGATCGCGACGGCTTCGTCATGGGCGAGGGCGCCGGTGTCGTCGTGCTGGAAAGCCTCGAGCACGCGCAGGCGCGCGGCGCCAAGATCTACGCCGAGCTCACCGGCTACGGCCTGTCGGGCGA
>JAEUMC010000937.1 GCA_016793415.1 Devosia sp.
GCATCAGCCCGCAGGTGCAGACGCGGATCCGTGACAGCGCCAAAGCGCTCAACTACGTGCCCAACCGCATGGCGCAGGCGCTGAAGACCAATCGCTCGATGATGATCGCCTGCATCGTCCCCGATCTCTCGAATCCGTTCTATCCGCCGCTGATCCGCGCCGTGCAGAAGGTGGTGGAGCCCGAGGGCTACGACGTCATCGCGCTCAGCACCGATGGCTCGGGTGCCGCCGAAGCCCGCATGATCGAACTCTGCATCGACCGGCGCGTTGCCGGTATTGTCGGGGTGTTCTTCGTCGCCACCATCCGCGAGCTGATGGGGGCGCTCAACGCCGACATTCCCGTGGTGCGTTATGAATCGGCGCCCAAGCGCGGCGGCCCGCTCGCGGTCGACGATTACTTCGTCGACAACCACCAGGTGGCGTCGGCGCTGACCAGGCAACTGCTCGACCTCGGGCATCGCGACATCGTCTTCATGGCATCGCCCGGCGGCCCGGAGCGCGCCCGTATCGGTGGCTATAGCGCGGCGCTGGCTGCCGCGGGACTGACCCCGCGCGTCGTCACCGCCCCGAGCTATTCGATCGATGGCGGCGCCGCCATTGCACAGCGGCTCATCACCGAAGGCAGCGCCCGGCCCACCGCCATCATGTGCGCCGACGATCTGCTGGCCTGCGGCACCATCCGCGCCTGCCAGGCGGCGGGGCTGTCGCTGCCGCACGACATGTCGGTCACCGGGTTCAACAACCTCGCGATGACCGACGTCCTCAATCCGTCGCTGACGACGGTATCGCTCGGGCAGGAGCTGTTCGGCCAGTTGGCTGGCGAACGGCTGCTGGCCCGGGTTCGTGGTGATGTGGAGGGGCCGGGGGAGGCCGCCGCATTGCCCTATGCAATCGTAGATCGAGCTTCGACGGCGCGGCCGTCGATCACCCCCGGCATCGGCACATCCGCAGGGAACGCTTCATGACAAAATTCTCACGCCTCTTTTCGGGCGTGGCCGTCGCGGCCATGACCCTTCTGACGCCCGGCCTCGCCGCGGCACAATCGGCTTCGTGGTGGTACGAAGCGCTGACCCCCGAGCAGCAGCGCCTGCTCGATGACACGCTGGTCGGTGGCTTCAACGCCAGCCATCCCGGCTCGAGCCTGGTGCTCGAGTATCGCGGTAACGCCATCGAGAACCAGCAGCGCCTGGCGCTGATGTCCGGCGGCGGCCCCGACCTGATCAATTCCAACGGCCCGGCCACCGCGCTGCCGATGGCCAAGGCCGGCCAGCTGCTGAAGCTCGACGATTACGCCGCGAAATACGGCTGGAACGAGCGGCTGATCCCGATGTTCCTCGCGCTCGGCAAGGTCGATGGCGCGCTCTACTCCATCCCCAAGAACTACGAGGCGATGGGCCTGTTCTACAACGCCGACCTGTTCGCAGAGAAGGGTTGGACGGCGCCCAAGACCGTCGCCGAGATGGAAGCCCTCGCCGATACCATGCTGGCCGAGGGGATGACCCCGTTCGTCGCCGGCAATGCCGGGTTCCGCCCGGCCAACGAGCAGTTCTTCACCGTCGCGCTCAACCAGCTGGTCGGCCCCACTGCCATCCACGAAGCTCTCGCCGGCAAGCGCCCGTGGACCGACCCGGTGTTCGTCGAGGCCATGACCAAGTTCAAGGCCTGGTACGACAAGGGCTATTACGGCAAGGATTACTTCTCCACCTCGACCATCGATGCCTTTGCCGGCATGGTCACCGGCAAGACCGGCATGGCGCCGCAGGGCACCTGGGCCTTCTCCTGGGTGAAGGATTACTTCGACCCGGCCGGCGCCAAGGCCGCCTTCACCTCGATCCCGGTGGCCGACGGCGTGCCCTACCCGCTGTTCCCGATCGGCATCGGCTCGACGCTCTCGATCAACGCCCACTCGCCCAACCCGGATACCGCGGCTCAGGTCATCGACTATGTGTTCAGTGGCGATTTCTATGGCGCAATCGTCCCGCAAT
>JAEUMC010000945.1 GCA_016793415.1 Devosia sp.
GTGTGAGGGTCTCCCTCCCCCTTGCGGGGAGGGGACAGGGGTGGGGGTCAGCCCGCACCGGCCCATCGTCGGCCACCCCTACCGATAATTCCTTGGATCCGTCTTCCGGAACTCCCACGGCGCGTCGATTTTCGCCCCCGGCTGGAACACGCCGATCTGGGCGGCCTTCGCCTCTTCTTCCTGCGCCGTGTAGTCCGGTCCCTGCTCGACGAACGCCCGCGCCATGCCGAGCCGCACCAGTTCGGCGCCGATATCCTTGCCCCCCGACGTGCACACCCCGTAGCGCCGGTTGAACTTGTCCGGCTCGCCCGGCTGCAGCGTGCAGCTTGCCTCGCCCGAGGCGATCAGCTCGCCCAGCGCCTGGCGCGCCGCGCCGTAGCAATCCCACAACAGGTCGCCGACAAAGCACTTCTGCGGTCGCTCCGGCGCATCGACGGCCCACAGGATCACCCGTTGCTTCTCCACCATGATGATATCGGCATCGACCACCTTGGCCGCCCCGCTCACCACTTCCTGCGCCATCGTTCCGGATACGCCCACGATCAGCGCCAGCGCGGCAAGGCTCAGTTTGAAATGCATCATTCGGTCCCCTGCACCCGCCCGTCGGGCAGGATGTTGCGTGTGTATGTCGCCGCGCCGAACTGCTCGAGCTTCAGCCGGGCCCGGGTGAAGCGGTTGTCGCTCAGCGTGGCGCCGGCGAAGTCGGCATTGTCGAGCGCCGCGCCGTAGAAGTCGGTCAGCGACACCTTGGCATCCTTGAAGCTGGCGCCCGGGGCTGTCGCCTGCAGGAACCCGGCGCTGGTGATGGTAGTGTCGTCGAACCTGGTGCGCCCCAGGCTCGCCTTCTCGAGATTGGTGCGCTCGAGCGACGCGCCGGTGAGGTTGGCATTGTTGAGCCGCACCTCCTTCATCACCGCCCAGTCGAGATCGGCCCCGCTCAGGTCGGCACCGGTGAGCCGCGCGTGCTGCATGCGCGTCGCGGTGAGGTCGGCTTTCGGTAACCTGGCGCCGGACAGCTGCGCCTCGTAAAACATCGCATCCTTGAAATGCCCGCCGCTGAGGTCGGCGCCGCTGAGATCGGCGAGGTTGAAGTTCGCCCCTTCCGCCACCACCCCACTCAGGTTGGCGCCCTTGAGGTTGGCGCGGTGGAAGCTGGCATTGCTGAGGTTGGCGCCACTGAGATCGACGCCCGTGAGGTCGAGCTTCTTGAAGCTCTCATTGCTGAGGTCACAGCCCCGGCACTCGGTGCGGGCGCCGCTGCGCAGCTCATCCGCCGGGCTGGCCAATGCCGCGCCGGGCACCAGTACGAGGAGGGCCAACAGCGCCACTCGCATCGGCTCTCTCCTCATCGCACCGGCCTCGTATCCGGTTCATACGGCTTTTCGACCACTTCGAGCCGGGTGGCCGACTGGAAATAGTTCTTGTTGACCTGCTGGGTCTCGAGGTTGATCGACGTCTGCCCCTTCTTGCGGAAATAGGTGGCTTCGAGCCGCATCCGCGCGTCGCCTTCCGGGCTGTCGGCGGTGCAGATCTCATGCACGAAGATCTTGCCGACCGGCAGCTGCCCGTCGGTCGGCGGCAGCTCCTCGCAGCTCTGGGCCCAGCGCCCGTAGCGCGACTTGAGGTTGCGCGACAGCGTCATTGCCACCCGCCGCTCGCGGTCCGAGGCCCGCTCGTCGGTCACCACCCGGATGCCGCGGGCGATGCCGCCGGTATCGATCAGCACCGAGAACACCACCGGATGGGCATAGATCGAGTTGCCGCCCTGCATGACGCGGTATTCGGTCTCCAGCGCCTTGGCGATGTAGTCGGCCTCATCGTCATTGGTGAAGTAGACCTCGTGCAGCCCGCTCGGCTCAGCCGGGCATTTCTCGAATTCGGCGAAGCTCCCGAGCGGCGTCGAGGGCGGCCCGCCATTGGTGCCGCAAGCGATCTCGGCGATCTCGGCCGCCGGGATCTGGCTTATGGGCTCGCCGAACCTGATGTCCCAGATGGTGTATCCGGGCACGAGGTTCGCATCGAACTGCGCCAGCGCCGGCGGGGTCACCGCCAGCGCGCCGAGCATCACGACAGACAGCGGCAGAAGGCCGAGCCGCATGGCTTACTTCTTCAGGAAGGCGCAGGACTTCTCGGCCGAGGCGCCGAAGTAGAACGCACAATCCTCGTAGGTCGCCTTCGGCTTGCCCTGGATGTGGGTCTGGATGTAGGCGACGAGGCTGATGATGTCTTCCTTCTTCAGCGACTTGCCCTTGTGCGGCATCTGGCCTTCCTCGAAGTCGGCCTTGGTCATGCCGTAGCAGCGATCATCCTTGTAGGCGGAGGCATCGTGATACGGCATCGGCGTGCCGGGAATGCCGCAGCTGATGATTTCGATGAAGCCCTGCGCATCGAGCCCGGATTCACGCAGCAGCGCTGCGGCGCCTTCCGAGCGCGGGTTCTTGCCCAGGCCATTGCCGTCCCAGCCGTGGCACGAGACGCAGTTGCCGCCCTTGCTGCCGAACACCACGACGCCGCGATTGATGTCGGCGCCGGCGAGCAGCGGGTCGAGCTCGACCGCGGCGGCATCGGCCGCCGGAGCCTCGGCGGGTGTGGCGGTCTCGGCGGCAGGGGCGTTGGCCGGCGGCTGCGCGGCGTTGAGCGCCAGGGGGGTGACCGCGATGAGGCCGGCCGCGATGAGCAGCGCCAGGGATTTGCGGTTGAGAAGCGACATCGGGAACTCTTCTTTCTTCAATGAGCTGTGCCGGGCGGTAGAAACCGCCCGGCATCCTTCAGATTTATCGATGGTCTCGGACCGCCGTCAGAGCGAGAACACGTAGAGCACGTTGGCCGCGGGGCGGTTGGCAAGCTCGGGGTACCCGAAGGTGGTCACGGCGCTGCCGCCGGCCGCAATCGCGATGTACTCCTTGTCGCCGATCTTGAAGGCGATCGGCGGGGCGCTGAACGTGCCACCCATGTTGATCGACCACTTCTGCTCCAAAGTCTTCGCATCATACGCGCCGAAGGTGCCGTCCATCTCGCCGGTCCACACCAGGCCCGGAGTGGTCATCACACCGGCATAGTTCGGATACGGACGCTCGATCTTGGCGACCTGCTTGCCGGTGGTGACGTCGAAGGCGAAGATCGAGCCGGTCTGGGCACCCGACGCTGCCGCCGCACCGCCTGCGAAGGTGGTGGCGCCCGGCGCCACGTCTTCCGGAGACTTTTCCTCGACCGTCAGGTCCGAACAGCCTTCGATGCCGGCGCCATAGGCAATGTTGGTGCTGGAATCGACGGCCGGGGGCCAGAAGTTCATGCCGCCCTGGATGTTCGGGCAGGTGTTCACCGTCTCGCCACCGCGACGCATGGTGCCGTTGGCATAGACCTGGAGCGGCTTGGACGCATCATATTCGACCGGCTTGCCGGTCTTGGGGTCGATGCCCTTGGTCCAGTTCAGCTTCGACACGTAGGGGTTCGCCGCGATGAACGAGCCGTTGCTGCGGTCGAGCGTGTAGAAGATGCCGTTACGGCCGAAATGCGCCAGAACCTTGCGGTCTTCGCCGTCGACCTTGGCATCGACGAGCAGCTGGGCGCCGACTTCGTCATAGTCCATGTAGTCGCCCGGGGTGTACTGGAAGTGCCACTTCAGCTCGCCGGTATCGGCGTCGAGCGCCACGGTCGAGTTGGAGTAGAGATTGTCACCCGGACGATATTCCGGATCGTACATCGGCACCGGGTTGCCCGTGCCCCAGTAGGTGACGTTGGTGGCTTCGTCGTACGAGCCGGTCACCCAGGCCGCAGCGCCGCCGGTCTTCCAGCAATCGGGGTTGCCCGACTGGTCGCAGAGCCAGGTTTCGGAGCCGGGCTGGCCGGGCTCGGGAACGGTATAGAAGCGCCAGACTTCCTCGCCGGTCTTGGCGTCGAGCGCCGCCACCCAACCGCGCGTCGCCCAATCGCCATAGGACTGGCCGACCAGGATCTTGTCCTTGACCACCAGCGGCGCATTGGTGAAGCCTTCACCCGGCTCCTTGCCGACCTGCTGGTCCCACACCACATCGCCGGTCTCGTCGTCGAAGGCCATGACGCGGCCGTCGTTGAGCGCGGTGATCACCAGGTTGTCGACCAGCGCCAGGCCACGCGAGGCGAGCAGGATGCCGCGGCTCGGGTCCTTGTCGACGCCGGTGTCGCCGACCCACACGGTCTTGCCCTGCTTGCCGTCCGAAGCGTCGATCTTGTAGGGCGTGCCCCATGGATCGGTGATGTAGAGGAAGCCGTCCTTGGCGAGCGGCGTCGCTTCCATCGAGCCGGCGCCGAACCCGGCCGGCTCGGAGCCGCCGAGCGGCACCGCGAAGGCGAGCTTCAGTCCCGAAACGTTGTCGGCGGTGATTTCGCTGAGCGGCGAGTAGCGGTGTGCGTCATAGGTGCGGTGCACCATCAGCCAGTTGCCGGCTTCCGCCTCGCTGCCCGCGGCGGAAAGCCGCGCGGCGGTCACGTCGGCGCTGAGGGCCATCCCAGGCATGACCAGCATGCTGCCCGCCAACATGGCGGACATCAGGTGTTTCAGGTGCATTCGTCTCCCCCTTCAGGATCGGTACTTGTTGGCACTCTGGCGCCACATAAGACCGATGCCCGGGGAAGTTTGCCTATGTCATCTATTGGAAATTCTGCTGCACGCCGGCACTCACCCGCCCGCCTGCCAGTTCCTTTTCCAGCCGGGCCCGTTCCGGTGTCGGCAGCTCCAGCACGCTGTCGGCGGGGACGTTCTGGGCGTACTCGTGCCGGCAGAAGTCGGTGAGCCGCTTGAAGATATTGGCATAGCCCGGCAGCGTCATCAGGTGCTTGGGCATGGCGAGGACGATCGAGCGATCCATGCCGCTGAGCGTATAGACCCTGAGTCGGGCCCGCACCGAATTGGGCAGGCTCGGCAACAGCGACAGCGGCACATGCGTCGTCGCCAGCCCCTCCGCCACGATGTCGGTCGCCGCCACATAGGTCATGGCCGAGAAGGCCGGCGTCGCGTAGGGCAGGTTCGAACGGTACCAGGCGTCGGATACCGGCCGCATCGGCACATTGGCGCTGATCTCGACATAGCGGGTCAGCGAGGCGTCGAGCTGGCTGGCCTTCACTCCCTTGGTCAGGGCCTTTTCCAGCATCCCGGCGGGCAGCTCGGCCGGCACCAGCAGCACCATCGGATCGCGGAACAGCAGCGCCGTGGCAAAGCTCGAGCGATCCTCGGCCAGCGCGTCGTCGTTGACGATCACGCAGTTGAGCTGGTGCAGCCTGAGCTGCTCCACCAGCTCGCTGCTGGTGGTCGAATAGCTCACCTCGAACTTGGCAAAGCCCTGCTCGTCGCTGGCGATCCGCGCCGCCGCCGAGAGGAACCGTCCACGCAAGGTCGGGCTGAGCCCGATCCGCAAGAACACCCGGCTGTCGACGTAGCGCTTCTCGTGCTCGTCGATCGCCTGGTCGAACTTGCGCAGCACCTCGTCGGAGAACTTGAACCAGTATTCGCCCGACGGGGTCAGGCTGACCGTTCCGGTGCGGTTGCGGTTGATCAGTTGCGTGCCCAGCCGCTCTTCGAGCTTGGCCAGCTGCTGGCTGATCGAAGGCTGGCTCAGCCCGACGCGCCGCGATGCCTTGGTGATCGATCCTGCGATCACCACGGCGCGGAAAATCTGCATCTGCTTGAGGGTGATGTCCATTGTGGCCCTGGAATGGTAGGCCCCTATGTCAGCACAATACGACACATTCGATAAGGCAATATAAGGTCGCATACCCCCCATTTGTGGGGGGACGAAAAAACGCCCTCGCCGTTTCCGGAGAGGGCGTTGATAACGCTGTCAGATTTGACTTACTGCGCGGCGGGAGCCGCCGGTTCGGCCGGCGCGGCGCCATCGGCCGGCGCGGTCGAGAAGGTCTGCAGATACGCCACGATATTATCGACGTCGGCCTGCTCCTTGAGCCCCGGGAAGCTCATCTTGGTGCCCTTCACGAAATCCTTGGGCTTGGTGAGGAACTGGTGCAGCGTCTCCGACGACCACACGAGGCCACCGGCGCCGGCATCGGTCATCGCCTGGGAGTACTTGAAGTCGGGGGCCGTACCGGCGACGCGGCCGAACAGCTCGTTGAGCTCGGGGCCCACCTTGTTCTTGGCGCCCTCGCCCACCGCATGGCAGGACGCGCATTTCTTGAACACGTTGGCGCCGGCCGCCGCATCGCCCTGGGCAAAGGCGGAACCCGCAAGCAGGGCCGACATCACCAAACCTAGAGCCAGAACTTTCATTGGTATTCCTCCAAACAGCCGCCATCCGCGCGACGGACTTAGTCGATAGAGGGCAATCTCTGGCGGTCGCAAAGGTTCCGAGTCAAGCGACTGCACGTCGCAGGGGACGGCGCGTGCTTGCCGGGACTGCCCCTCCGCCGGTCCGATGGCATACGGCTTGCTTTGGATGGCGCAGTGATGTCGGCGGATCGGTACCGGCCTCACGAATGTCGGCTGCGCAGCCTTCGGATCCCCAGGAACACCAGCAGCACCACCGCCGGCGCTGACACCGCCAGCATCTCGCCCTTGGTGAACGGCAGCACCTCGTGCAGCCCCTCGAAGATGTAGCCCAGGATCCCCAGCGCGTAATACGAGATGGCGATGATCGACAGCCCTTCCACCGTCAGCTGCAGCCGGTACTGGCTGCGGCCGGTCTGGCTGATGGCATCGAGCACCGAGCGGTTCTGCGTCTGGATCGACAGCGTGATCCGCGCATCGAGCAGCTCGATCGAGCGGCGCACCTTGTCGGTGAGGGCGCTGAGCCGCTTCTCCATCGCCTTGCAGGTGGCGAGCGCCGGCTGCACCCGGTTGTTGATGAAGCGCTCGATGGTGGTGAACTCGCCGATGGCGTGCTCGCGCAACCGCGTCAGCCGCTCAGCCAGCACTTCGCCATAGGCCTGTGTGGCGGCAAAGCGGAAGCTGGTCTGTTCCACCGTGCGGCTGATATCGACGCTGAGCTTGTGCAGCGCCTCGAGCGACAGCTGGTGCTCCTCGGCGGTGTCGCCGCCCTGCCCGACCTTCTGCATGATGGTCGCCAGCTGCGCCTCGTAGGCGCCGACCCGGCCCCCCATCTCGCGCGCCAGCGGCAGCCCGATCAGCGCCATGGTGCGGTAGGTCTCGATCTCCAGCAGCCGCCGGACGATCACTCCGATCCTGAGCTCGCCGCTCCGCCCCGCCGCCACCTCGAACCGGGTGAAGCCGTCCTGGTCGAGATGGAAATCGGTCGCCGCCTGCGCCCCGTCATCGAAGATCGACGAATAGCAAAGGCTCAGCGGGTTGAAGCCGGCAAGCGCGCCCTCCTCGATCGTGGCGGTCGGCATCACGTCGATGCGGGTGGCGAACACCAGCAGCAGCTTCTCGTGCAATTCGAGCCCGATCCCCTCGGGCCTGGCGTTCCAGTCGTCGGCCGGTCCGCTCCAGGTCATGGTGGCGAACTCGTTGTGCAGTTCCCAGGTCACCTGCCGCCCGTCGCGTTCGAACGCCAGCTGCCGCGCCCAGGCCGGCCCTTCCGGCGCCACGCCCGCCACCAGCGCCATCTGCTCGTGCAGCGCCCTCAGGTCGTTGCCGCCGTCGGCGCTCATGAAGGCCAGCCGCCGGATGCGGATCGGCGGGGTCATCCCCAGCACCGGCCGCGCATGCGTCTCTGCATCGATCAGCCGCCGATAACTGTGCTCACGCCACTCCGTCACTGCCCATCACCTCTCATCTCCCGGGCCGGTTTGCCGTGCCCTCAGGCCGGCTTGCCGTGCCACGCTTAGCCTGAACGCAGCCGCGACGCACAGCAACCGTCACTTTGTCGCGCTCCCTCGCTTGCCGCGTCCCCTGCCTGGATGTTGGCATTTCCAATGCGATGCATAGGCAGAGGCGATCGGCCGGCCATGCTAGCGGTGGCAGCACCCTGAAGCATGAGCTCACCGTCCCGGACGAGGCGAGCCGACCGGGTCTGGAGGAACGGGTCTTGGACGACGTAAAGGCGGCGGTCATCGGACCGCCCATCGAAAGGCGCGACTACAATCCTGTCTTGCGCTGGCTGATCGTTACCGTACTGGTGGCAATCGGGCTGCTGACGCTCTGGCAACTGGGCTTCCTTGGTTCGGTCCTCGCCTCCGACCACACCCGCATCTCGCTCCTGATCTTTGCCATCTTCGTCATCACCAGCCTCCATTGCCTGGTGCAGGCTATCGATATCAGCCGCGAGCTGATCGCGGCGCGCCGCGCCCGGGCCGCCATCGAGGCTGAAGCGAGCTCCGGCTTCCGCCTCGCCGGCAACAATGTGCTGACCGGCGCCGGTACCCTGCTTGAGCCGGGTATCCTCACCACCCATGTCGGCAACCTGGTCAAGAAGGCCGAGATCCGTGGCAAGGGCCAACTCGACCAGACTCTGTTGCTGCGCTCGGTGGCCGACCGGCTGCGTTCACGCGAAAAGATCGGGCTGTTCGTTTCGGAGGGCCTGCTGCGCCTGGCGCTGCTCGGCACCGCCATCGGCTTCATTCTGATGCTGATCCCGATTGCCGGCCTCACCTCGTTCGAGGCCGATACGCTGCGCGGCGCGCTGAGCGGCATGACCGGCGGCATGGCCGTGGCGCTCAACGTCACCGTGGCCGGCATTGCTACCGCGCTGATCCTCAAGTTCCAGTATTTCCAGCTCGATGCCGCCATCGGCGAGCTGTTCTCCGGGATCGCCGAGGTGTCCGAGATCCATGTCGTTCCGGCCATCGAGCGGAGCCACGATGGACGGGCCTAGCCTTTTCACCGGCGCCGAGAGCGACGACGGCACGTTCGTTCCGTTCACCGACATCCTGTTCAACGTGCTGCTCGGCTTCACCATGATGGTGTTCGTCGCCTTCGCGTTGATCCGGCCCGACGCCAAGTCGGGTATCATCGACACCAATGCCGAGTTCATCGTCACCACCACCTGGCCCGACAATAACGACGACGACATCGACACCTATGTGCAGGACCCGACCGGCAATGTCGTCTGGTACCACTCGATGCAGAAGGGCTTCGTCACGCTCGATCGCGACGATCGCGGCAACTACCTCGACGAGGTCACCGTCAATGGCGTCACCCACCACATCGCGCTGAACCAGGAGACCGTGACCATCCGCGGCATCCTGCCGGGCGACTACGCCATCAACGTCTATCACTTCACCAACCCCACGGCCGCCGCGGTGCCGGTGACGGTGAAGGTCGAGAAGATCAATCCCAAGCTCTCGGTGGTTTACTACGACACGGTCGTCCTCGATCACAAAGGCGACGAGAAGACCGTGGTGCGCTTCACCCTCGACAAGGATGGCACCGTCAGCGGCATCAACACCGTGCCGGTCTCGCTGATCCAGGCGGTGCGCAAATGAACCCGCTGGTGATCTTCGGCGCAGTGGCGCTGTTCCTGGTGCTCGCCCTGCTGCTGCTCAGCCTCAACCTCACCTCGTTGTGGAAGTGGTGGATCAAGGCCGCGGCCATCGTGGTGACGCTGGGCGGGGTGATCGTCCTCTACTTCACCATGACCGGCCTCGTCGGCTGGGCCAGCACCGGCGAAATGCCCAAGCGCTTCGGCCTCATCGCTACCCGCATCGTCGAACCCGACAAGCTGAGCAACCTGCCCGGCGCCATTTACCTCTGGGTCGAGGAAGTCGACGACCGCCAGATCGTCATCGGCCCGCCCCGCGCCTTCCAGGTCCCGTACAAGGTCGAGATCGCCACGGAGGTCGCCTCGGCGCAGCAGCAGATCGAAGGCGGCGGCAAGGTGCTCGGCCAGTTCGCCGCCACCGGCGACACCAACGCCGACGCCGCCCAGACGGCGCAGAAACAGGGCGAGGGCACCGTCAACACCGAAGGCAACGCCAACCTGCAGGCCAATGGCGGCGGCCAGGGGGCCGACCGAATCGGCGACCCCGGCGCGCTCAGCTTCTCCGAAATGCCGCCGGTCGACCTGCCCGACAAGGCGATCGTCGTACAGATGAGTCAGTAGTCGGGCAAAAAACGAAGGGCCCCCGAAGGGGCCCTTGAATATCTTGCATCGATCGGGATCAGAAGCCGATCTGCACACCAACCAGGACAGCTGCAGCGCCGGCCTGTTCGTCGTCGTAAGTGGACTCGGCTCCGATCGGGTCGAACGAGTTCGCGTAGCGCACTTCGCCGACGAGGCTGATCTGTTCGGCCACCTTGGCGGTGACGCCAGCCTTCAGCAGGTAGCCAAGGCCCCAGCCATCGACGTAGACGGTGCCGCCGCCGCTGGCCTCGTCGTGCTGGTAGACACCGCCAAGACCGACGGCGCCATAGAGCGCGAAGCTGTCGTTGATGCTCACCGTGTACTTCAGCGCGGCCATCGCCGTGCCGGTCGTCAGCGTGTAGTTGCCGTCGACATAGTCCCGCTGGGTCAGGAAGAAGTCGCCTTCGACCGACAGGCCCTCGAGCCCGGTGCCGATACCGATCACGGCCGCAACCGCGCCGCCGGCCGGCAGTTCGTCGTCACCGTCGTCGCTGCCGTCATCGGGGTCGAAATAATAGATCGTCCCCGGCAGCGAACCGCCGGCGAGCAACTGAAGATAGATGCCGGTATCGGCAGCAGGAGCTGTAATTGCGGGCTCTTCGATAACCAGATCGGCCGCAAAAGCAGTACCGGACAACACGCAGAGCGCGGCGCCGGTGGCAAGAATGAGCTTGTTCATGGAGTGTCCAAATTTCGACGCTGCCTCCGAACCCCCGGAGGAAGTCGATAGAGGCATAGCCGACAGTCGTCAGCGCCGCCATGCAGCTGATTTCAAACCATATTATTGTTGTTCGGCTGCGTCTTTGCCGCAACAGCAGCGGTGTTAAGCCTTGCTCAGCGCATCGGCTGCATAGCTCAGCGCGTGCTCGACCGCGCGGATTTCCACCACCAGCGGCGCCACCTTGGGATCGGACTCCCAGGCGGAGAACCCGCGTTGCCTGGCCAGCTCGGTCAGGTCTGTCGCCCGTTGCCCGACGATCCCCGCCGCGGTCCGCGCCTCGCCCAGGGCATCGGCGCGCACCGAATCCGGGGTCTGCGGATTGTTGGCGAGGCTTTGCAGCCGCTTGGCGTTGATCTTCCACTGCCGTGCGAACTCTTCCGCCCGTTTGAGGCGGAACGAGATCACCGTATCGCTGAGTGCTGCCTCTCCCATGCCCCCACCATTGATTCGGGTCGCTCAGGAGTCAATTTGGCGCGTCAATTTTGATCGCCAGATGGCGGCAGCCGACAATTCGAGGAGCCCGCCCTAGACCAGCGGCTTGAGGTCCGCCAGCAATGTCGGCACCAGTTCGCTCACCGTGGGATGGACATGCATGGTGCGGATGATGGTGTCGACATCGACCCCCGCCGCCATCGCCTCGAGCAGCGACTGCATCACCTCGTCGCCCTCGATCCCGAGCAGGGCCACGCCGAGGATCTGCCGCGTTTCGGCGTCGGCGAACACCTTCATGAAACCTAGGTTCTCCGCCCGCTCGTTGGCCCGGCTCACCCGCGTCATCGGCCGTATCGCCACCAGCGCCGGCCGGCCCGAAGCCCGCACTTCCGCCTCGCTCATTCCGGCCCGTCCCAATGGCGGATCGATGTAGAGCCCATAGGCGGGCACCCGCTCGCTGACCTTGCGGTCGGCGCCATCGAGCAGGTTCTGCGACACGATCTCGAAGTCGTTGTACGAGGTATGGGTGAACGCCCCACGGCCGTTGACGTCGCCCAGCGCATAGATATGCGGCTGATTGGTGCGCAGCTTGTCGTCGACCGCGATGTAGCCTTCCTCGTCCAGCGCGACGCCTGCCTTCTCCAGGGCGAGGTCTTCGACATTGGGCACCCGCCCCACCGCCAGCAGCAGGTGGCTGCCCTCCACCGCCTCGCTGCCCCCGGCATAGCGCACCGCGACGCCGTCGCCGTGCCGCACCGCCGCCATGCAACCGGCATTGGTGATCACCCGGATGCCCTCGCCTTCGAGAATCTCGCGGATCGTCGTGGAGACGTCCTCGTCTTCCTTCGCCGCCAGCCGCCCACTGCGCGCCAGCACCGTCACTTCGGCGCCGAACCGCCGATACATCTGCGCAAACTCGAGCCCGATATACGAGCCGCCGACGATCAGCAGGTGCTTTGGCAGCGTGTCGAGCTCGAGGATCGAAGTGTTGGTGAGATACGGCACGTCCTCGGCCCAATCCGGCACCACCGGGCGCGCCCCGGTATTGAGGAAGAACTGCCGGCCCTCCAGCTGCTCGCCGTTCACCTCCACCGCATTGGGCGAGACGAACGCCGCCGAGCCACGAAGCACCGCCAGCCCTTCGGTTGCCTCCATCCAGTCGTCGAGCCCCTGGCGCGAGGCCAGCACGACCTTCTCCTTGCGCGCTTTCACCGCTGCCATGTCGACGCTCACCGGCCCGGTGGTGACGCCGAAATCCCCGGCCCGCCGCGCCAGCCAGGCCACCCGCGCGCTCGCCACCAGGGTCTTGGTCGGCTGGCACCCGTCATTGACGCAGGTGCCGCCCATGTGCCGCCGCTCGATCAGCGCCACCCGCTGGCCGGCCGCCGCCAATCGCGCCGCGAGGAATGGTCCCGCCTGCCCGCCTCCAATGACAACGGCGTCGAACGATCGGCTCATGACAGCACTCCGCAATCCCGGTCGGGACCTTAGCTGTCATCTCCCGATCTCGGAAGCGCCCGAGCCCGACCGCGCTTGGCGGGAACTGCGCCGTCCGGAGCCTCGTTCATAGCTCGCCTGCGCCAACGGGTCTTCGCCT
>JAEUMC010000981.1 GCA_016793415.1 Devosia sp.
CTTGTTCACGTCCGCCCACTGGGCGAGCCCCGCGGGGAGGTCGTCGGCGGCGTAGATGGCCTTGACTGGACAGGCGGGCTCACAGGCGCCGCAGTCGATGCACTCGTCGGGGTGGATGACGAGCATGTTCTCGCCTTCATAGAAGCAGTCGACGGGACAAACCTCGACGCAGTCCATGTACTTGCACTTAATGCAGTTGTCCGTGACGATGTAGGTCATATTACGCGAGCGTTCCTGCTCAAGTTTGTCGGGCCGCTGGGTCTTTCAGCCGGGCGCACGCAGCAAGCCGTGCACCTTGGGCCGTGCTAGCCCTTTTTCTCCCACGCCGCAAGGGACTGGCCTGTCCGGCTTTCGGCGCATCCGCTCAGTCATCGTCGCCGTGCAGCCGGTCGGTGTCGCGGCGTTGCTTCTTGGTCGGGCGGCCGGCGCCTGGCTCGCGTTCGGCGTGAACAGGTGGAGCCGCCTCGCGGGGCAGTGGCGGTGGCGACAGGTCCTCGTAGAGCAACGCGGCCTCGGGGGCCGGGCCGCGGCGGGTGCCGGGGTCGAGGATGCGCCAGACCAGGAGGCGCGTGTGCACCGTCATGGTGAGAACGTCACCCGGCCCGACCTTGTGGTCGGACCGGTCGGTACGTTCGGAATTGACGCGGACTGCGCCGGTCTCGATCAGCTTCTGCGCCAGGGTGCGCGATTTCACCGCACGCGAGAAGAACAGCCACTTGTCGAGCCGTTGCTTCTCCAAGCGAGGCTATTCCGACTTCGGGTTCCGGAGCGCGGCAAGCGCGGCCCAGGGCGAGTTCGGATCGAGCACGGCGGGCTTCCGATCCTCGCGCGGACGGTGTTCCTTCCAGTCCTCGCGTGGTTTGTCGAAACGCTTGCCGCCAGGCTTGCCGCCCTTGTTCTCGAACGGCTTGCCGCCGCCGTTGCCGGGGCGCTGGCCATCGCGTCGGCCCTCGAACCGCGGCCGGCCCTTGCCATCGCCGCCCTTGCTGTCGCCTCTGTCACCGCCTTCGGGGCGATCGGGGCGGCGGAAGTTGCGCTGCGGGCGCTCGGACTTCTCGCCCTCGGCAGCGCCATCTGCGGCTTCGGCACGTGGGCCGCGGTTGCGGCCGCCATGACGCGGATTGTCGGGCCGGCGGCCGGCCGGGAACCAGATTTCGTCGAACTCGGGTTCGGCGGGCTTGGCGTCTTCCGCTGGAGCGGCGGCGCCGAGATCGGCGGTTGCCACCTCGACGGTCACCGCCTCGGTCGCGGCAACGACCTCGACGGCCGGGGCCACGCCCTCGACCGCATCGGCGGCTGCAGCGTTCACTTCGGCATCGGCGACGTCCGCGGCAACGGCATCGGCAGCTGCCGCGTCGGCGGCCGGCGGCTCGACAGTGGTCGTGGTTGCCGTGGTTTCGGTCGTCGCTACCGTTTCAGTGGTGGTCGTGGTCTCGGCCGCCGGCGCTGCGACCTTGGGGGTGCGACGGACGCGATAGCCGAGCGAGTTGAGGATCGAGGCAAAATCCTCGCCGGCGGTGCCGAGCAGCGAGGTCATCTCGACGGTGACGCGGAAACCATTGCCTTCGGCAGCGCCCGGCGGCAGCTCGCCCTGGTGGGTCACCGGGTTCAATGCGATCAGCGGCCGGATGATGTCGGCGAGGCGCTCGAGGATATCGACGCGCACGGCGCGACGGCCGGCGACCTTGAAGCCTGCGAGCTCGTAGAGCTTCACGTTCACTTCAGGATCGATGAGGAACGAGGTGCGGCCCGACAGCACGATCTGCGGCAGTTCGGCAACGCCGGGCTGGCGCACGCCACCGTGCTTCAGCGCATAGAGGATCAGCGCCAGTTCGCGCGGCGCCGGCTTCAGGCTCTGCGGCACGTAGATGTGGTAGGCGCCGAACTTGACGCCGAGCTTCCTGAGCTTGCCGCGCACATCCTGGTCGAGGCCCTTGACCTCTTCGGCGACGACGCTGCGCGGCAGGATGCCGAGGTTCTCGTAGAGCCGGTAGGCGACACCGCGGGCGGCGCCCTCGAGATCGGCCGGCGCTTCCAGCGACAGCACGCTTTCCAGCTGGGTGTTGACCAGATGGCGGAGCCACAGGTTCAACCGGTCCTGCACACGCTCGAGATCGGGCCCGGTGAGGCTTTCGTCGGCGAGGATGATCAGGCGCGGGGTGAACAGCTGTTCGCCCTCGACCAGGTTGGCCACGACCTGGCCGCGCCAGCGCACATAGCCGTCGGTGGCCAGCACCAGCTCTTCGTTGGGTGCACCGGCAACGCGTTCGGCGCGCCGCGCAATCTCGGGCGCCACGACCTGGGCGGCGGCAGCCGCCACACCCTTGGCATCGCCACCTTCCGACCGGGCCAATGTGAAGCGGAAGCCCTCGATGGAGCCAATCAGGTGGCCTTCGAGGCTCACCTCGCCGCGGTCGTTAATTTCAGGCGATACCATATGCTTGTCTCTCAGGTGGCGCATAAGCACCGAGGTGCGACGATCGACGAAACGTTGAGTCAGACGCTCATGCAGGGCGTCGCTCAGTCGATCCTCAATGTCCCGGGTCTTTTCGCGCCAATATGCGGGGTCTTCAAGCCAGTTCTTGCGGTTGGCGACAAAGGTCCAGGTGCGGATCTGCTTGATCCGATTGGAAAGCGTATCGATGTCACCTGTCACATTGTCGCAGAACCGCACCTGCTCGGCAATCCAGTCGGCGTCGACATGACGGTGCCGGGTGAGGTCGAGATAGATGCGGGTGATGATCTCGCCATGCTGGGCCGGCGAGATATCGCGGTAATCCGGGATGCCGCAGCATTCCCATAAGAGGCGCACTGCTGCCTCGCCTTTCGCCGCGGCGCCGGCCTCGTTGCGGGCGACGAACTCCAGCGCATGCTGGTCGGTGGCGATGGGGACGCGGGTCAGGCCCTTCAGTTTCGGCGTCTGGTCGAGGCTCGCCCTGAGGTCTTCGATCGAAGCGAAATCCAGCTCGGCGTTGCGCCATTGCACCACTCGCACCGGCTCGAAGTCGTGGGTTTCGAGCCGCTTGACCAGTTCCTCGTCGAAATCGGGGGCGTGGCCGGTGACGCCGAAGGTGCCGTTATGCATGTGGCGGCCGGCCCGGCCGGCGATCTGGCCGAACTCGGCCGGGGTCAGCTGGCGGGTCTGGTGGCCATCGAACTTGTGGTCGTCGGCGAAGGCGACGTGGTGCACATCGAGGTTGAGGCCCATGCCGATGGCGTCGGTGGCGACGAGAAAATCGACGTCGCCGTTCTGGTACATGTCGACCTGGGCGTTGCGGGTGCGCGGGCTGAGCGCCCCCATCACCACGGCGGCGCCGCCGCGTTCGCGCCGGATCAGCTCGGCGATGGCGTAGACCTGGCTGGCCGAGAAGGCGACGATGGCCGAGCGCTTGGGCTGGCGGGAAATCTTCTTGGAACCGGCATAAAGCAGCTCGGAAAAGCGCGGGCGCTGGATGATCTCGGCATCGGGCAGCAGGGCGCGGATCAGCGGCGTCATGGTGGCGGCGCCGAGCAGCAGGGTCTCGCTGATGCCGCGGGCATGCAGCAGGCGGTTGGTGAAGACGTGGCCGCGGTCGAAATCGGTCGCCACCTGGATTTCGTCGATGGCGATGCACTCGACCGGCACGTCGAGCGGCATGGCCTCGACCGTACAGACCCAGTAGCGCGGCTTGGCTGGTACGATCCGCTCTTCGCCGGTGACCAGCGCCACGTGCTGGGCGCCGATGCGGTCGACCACCTTGTGGTAGACCTCGCGAGCCAGAAGCCGCAGTGGCAGGCCGATCATCCCTGAACGGTGCGCGAGCATCCGTTCGATGGCGAAGAAGGTCTTGCCGGTATTGGTAGGCCCAAGGATCGCCTTGAGCGAGGAGGCGGAAGCGGGAGTCATCGCGCCCTATTTAGGTGATCGAAGGCCAACAAACGAGTGTCTCGTCGCGGAACAAAACACGGGGGTCATCCGCGGCAGCATTAACCATTGGTACGAACGGAGAACAAACAGGAAAGGAATCGGTTGCGACTCGGAAATCCGCGTTTGTTCACTACAGCATATGGTGGGTGGTTTCGCCTCGGACCCGCTAGCGTCGCGGCTTTCCTGTGGCATCTGGCGCAATCCCCCGGAATCCCGTTCAGGAAGGTTTCGAAGGGGTTAATTTCCGCCGTTCCGGGGCTCGAATCGGACAAATGTGAACGAGCGGTAAAGTCGTGCCTCGCAAAGATTTTTTGCGATTTCACCGCTCGGGTCCCTGAACAACGGCTGCTCATGTTGCGGCGTTGGCAAAATAGCCGTTGACCGTCCCGGAATGGCACGCCGGTTTTGGTAACGCTCGGTTAACCATGATTTCCACGGCCCGGCCGGCAGCCCCACTTGGAGGTCTGCCGGCACGAGGGACCACGGGTCTGTTGCCGGTGGTCCGGGGCGCGGAAGTCGAGCGGGCCAGCTATGCCGACCGTGGGATCAGCAAGAGCTGACCCTGGGGGCGGATCGGCAGAACGCCGACCGCGGGATCAGCACTCGGCGAGGAGCGGGACCCAGTTGGACTGGATCGGCGTGCCGGCGACGACGACGCGGTACTCGGCGTCGACTGGGTTGTTGATCACGAGGTTCTGCGTGTAGCTGCCCATGACGATGCCATTGGCGCCTTTCACCGTGGTGACGGCGTAGGGCCCGCCGACGGCGCCGCCCTTCTTCACCACGAGGATGTTGATGGTGCCGGGCTTGTTGGTCTCGACCCAGGCCGTCAGCTTGCCGTTGCCGGGGCAGATATTGTCGGGCGGCGAGATGATGCCGAGCTGGATGCTGGTCGGGACGAGCTTGCCGGGGTTGCCGGCCTTCAGGTCGAAAGCGTTGGCGGCGCCAGCGAGCGCGACCGTAGCGGCGAGAGCGGCGATGCCGAGT
Source organism: Devosia sp. (assembly GCA_016793415.1). Classification (GTDB taxonomy): domain Bacteria; phylum Pseudomonadota; class Alphaproteobacteria; order Rhizobiales; family Devosiaceae; genus Devosia_A. The sequence goes on from JAEUMC010000981.1 coordinate 4,895, forward strand.
TTCACGATGGTCATCAGTTCCTCCTTGGCGCGAGCCTTGGAGCGAAGATGCCGTGATGCGCTTGAACCCGTGCTGAGGCAAGGGTTTAGCTGTCGTTCATCGCCACGACCGGCGCGGCGGCTACTCGGTGAGGTCGGTCAACACCACCGAGAGGTCGCCAGCCTCAGTGGTGACCAGCGCGCGGTAGGGGATGTAATAGCCTGCTGCCTTCAGCGGCGCATACCACACCAGAATGCGCTCGTTCTTGGCCAGGTAGGTGGTGATCTCGTTATTGGTGTAGTGCCCGGAAATCGGGGTGTAGTGCATCGAGCACAGCACCAGCGGCCCCTGGTAGCCGGTACGCTTGGAGGTCGCGGTGTCGTCCTTGACGTATTTGAGGCTGAGATTGAAGCGCTCGACCCCGGTGAAGATCGGCATCTGGCGGTTGCACAGCTGCTGATCGAGCGCGGCGCCCTTCAGGACGAACGGCGCCAGCATGTCGTTGGCGGTGGTCAGGTGCTTCCGCTCGATCGCCACGCGGTCGATATTGTTGACGATCGGCGGAGCGACCTTGAAGGTATCCACGGTGCCGCCGGCATAGGTGACGGCCGAGGTGAAATCCTCGCCGCCGGCGCGCGTCAGGATATCGAACTTCTGCGCGGTGAGGCCCTTGGCGCCCGAGACACCGGTGGACGTGGCCTTGGCGCTGCCGCTCGCCACCAGTTGTGCCAGCCCGGTGATCTTGGCGTCGAGCACCAGCG
>JAEUMC010000002.1 GCA_016793415.1 Devosia sp.
CGCTGGTGCCCAAGCTGTTCGAGGCACTGCGCGACGCCGTCGGCTGGGACGTGCACCTGTTGCACGACGTGCACCACCGGCTGACCCCGATCGAGGCCGCCCGCCTCGGCAAGGATCTCGAGCCCTACCGCCTGTTCTGGCTGGAGGATGCGGTGCCGGCCGAGCTGCAGGAAGGCTTCCGCATCATCCGCCAGCACACCACCCAGCCGCTGGCCGTCGGCGAGATCTTCAACTCGGTCTACGACACCACGACCCTGATTCAGGAACAGCTGATCGACTACATCCGCGTCACTGCGGTGCACGCGGGTGGTGTCACCGGGATCAAGAAGATCTTCGACTTCGCCTCGATCTACCACGTGAAGTCGGCCTGTCACGGCCCAATGGACATGTCGCCGATCTGCATGGGCGCCAACGTCCATGTCGACACCGCGATCAACAATTTCGGCATCCAGGAGTTCACAGGTTACACCAAGGAGACGTACGACGTCTTCAAGTGCGACTGGCGCTACGACCGCGGTTATCTCTACCCTAACGAGACCCCCGGCCACGGCACCGACTTCGATGAAGAGCTGGCCGCCCGGTACCCATACCAGGCCGCCTATCTGCCGGTCGCCCGGCTCGAAGACGGCTCCATGACCAGCTGGTAAGAGACATCAACGTGAAGATCACAGACATCAAGCCGTTTCCCGTGTGGGTCGGCCACCGCAACCAGCTGATCGTCAAGGTCGAGACCGACGCAGGCATTTTCGGCTGGGGCGAGAGCGGCCTGTCGGGCCGCGAGAAGGCCGTGGTGGGGGCGCTCGAGCATTTCCGCGAGTTCCTGATTGGCAAGGATCCGTTCAAGATCGGCGCCATCTGGCAGGAACTCTACCGCAGCCAGTATTTCGAGGGCGGTCGCGTCCTCACCGCCGCGCAGTCGGCCCTCGATATCGCGCTCCACGACATCAAGGGCAAGGCACTTGGCGTGCCGGTCTACGAGCTGCTCGGCGGCAAGCACCGCGACGTGATCCCGACCTTCGCCTCGACGGGCGCCATCACCGATGACGGCAACGAGACCATCGAGCAGGCCAAGGCGCTGATCGCCAGGGGCTTCAAGACCATCCGCTTTTTCCCCGGCCGGTGGGACAACCCAGGTGGCATCTTTGAGCCGCGTGAATCGATCGGCGTCACTGCGCCGTTCCTTGTCCGTGCCCGAAAGGAACTGGGCGAGGAAATCGTGCTGGGCATCGACTACCATCACCGGCTGAGCCTCGCCGAGGCGGCGAGCTTCTGCCAGAAGATGCCGTCGGGCACGATCGACTTCCTCGAGGAGCCGATCCGCGACGAGACGCCGGAAGCCTACGAGAACCTCAGGAAGCTCACCGACGTGCAGTTCGCCATCGGCGAAGAGTTCGCGTCCAAGTGGCAGTTCCTGCCCTATATCGAGCGCGGCATCCACCAGTACAACCGGCTCGACCTCTGCAATGTCGGCGGTTTCACCGAGGCGATGAAGGTCGCCGGCTGGTCCGAGGCGCATTATGTCGACCTGATGCCGCACAACCCGCTGGGGCCGATCTGCACCGCGGCGACCATCCACTTCTCGGCCGCGACGCCGAACTTCTTCGCGCTCGAAGTGCGGGCCAATGCCACCGACCTTTATGCCGGCACGCCCACCGCGGAGTTGTTCCCCACCATGCCGATGCTTGATGGCGCGGTGTTCCGGGTGCCGGACGCGCCGGGGCTCGGCATTGAGATCAACGAAAAGCTGCTCGACACCGACAGCTTCAAGTTCTGGGAGGCGCCCCACCTGAAGCGCCGCGACGGTTCGGTTACGAACTGGTAAGACCCAAACCCATTTGGAGGAGATTTAGATGGTCCATATCATGCAAAGCCCGATCCCGGCGTTCAAGCGTCCAAGCAAGGATGTCATCGCCGCACTCAAGGATATCGGCACCGCCACCGTCGCCGGCTCGCTCGGTCATTCCGGCTTCCGCAACCCGCACATGGTCGGCCCGGTCAGCCAGTATAAGGGCAAGTCCATCGTCGGCACGGCGCTGACCCTGCAGTTCATGCCGCAGCGCCCCGACCTGTTCAGCGAGGGCGAGTACTCCGATCCCGAAAAGCAGCTGCACCGACACGTGCTCTACGAGGTCGAAGAGGGTGATGTGGTGGTCGTCGATGCGCGCGGCGATATGAGCTCGGGCGTCTTCGGCGACATGATGTCGACCTACTTCAAGGGCCGCAAGGGCGCCGGCATCGTCATCGATGGCGTGATGCGCGACAAGCCCAATGTCGACAAGCTCGACCTCGCCATCTGGATGCGCGGCTGGACCCCGAACTACCACGTCCAGGTCTCGATCTGGCCGTCGGCGGTGAACGTGCCGATCTCCTGCGGTGGCGTCATGGTGATCCCCGGCGACATCATCATGGCCGATGACGACGGCGTGGTGGTGCTGCCCCAGTCGATGGCCGAAAAGGTCATCGAGGATTCGCAGAAGCACGCCGAATGGGAAGTGTTCAGCCGCGAAAAGCTCACCGCCGGCGAGTCGCTCCGCCGCTACTACCCGCTGCACCCCGACGCCGAGGAAGAATACCAGGCCTGGCGCAAGGCCAAGGGCCTGCCGCCGAGCCCCAGCCACTGAGGCGGCGAGCCGCTGCGAAACGAGAAGGGCGCCCACGTGGCGCCCTTCTCATTCATACAGTGTTGCCCCGCGACCGATGCGAAGGCATCATCTCGATAGGTGGGGGACTACATGGCTTTCGGCGTTTTCATTCACAGGGCGGACTCGATTTACAAGGACACGCCCGCCGAGCAGTATCAGTTCCCTTCTCAGTACCTTACGCGCGCGACCCAGTTCATTGGGGATTGGATCGTCTACTATGAGCCAAGGAAGGTGCCCAACTCGCATGGCTACTTCGCCGTAGCCAAGGTCAGCGACATCGTTGCGGACCGCACCTCGCCGGGAATGTTCTTGGCGCTCATAGAGCCGGGCTCCTATCTGGAGTTCGCCAACTCAGTGCCCTTCCAGGGTGATGAGGGGATCACCGAAACAGGTTTGCTGAACGAGGTTGGCCGGATATCGGGCCGAGCACAGGCTGCGGTCCGACCATTGTCGGCGCATGACTTCGCCAGGATCATTTCGCTCGGAGTCTCGGAGCCTGAGATATTGCCACGCACTGACGATGCGTTCGCCGGCTTCAGCGAGCAACAACAGGCTCCATTTGTTGGAGAAGAACAGGAACGCGTCCGCGCTGACATTCTCACCTCGCGGATCGTTAGAGATCGCGCCTTCAGAAGAGTGGTGCTTCGGGCCTATGGGGAGCGCTGCGCCGTAACCGGCCTGAAGTTGATAAACGGAGGTGGTCGAGCCGAGGTTGCTGCCGCGCACATCCGGCCGGTCGAGCGCAACGGCCCGGACATGGTCAACAATGGGGTTGCCTTGTCAGGCACGGTCCACTGGATGTTCGGCCGCGGGCTAATCACCTTCTCGGACGACTTGGAGATCGTCGTCTCGCGCCACGTCAACGACAGGGACGGGGTCGCGGGATTGATCAACAAGACTGGTCGCCTCATGGGTCCACTTGCCGGGCGGGACAGACCTCACCCGGCATTTCTCGGATGGCATCGCGAGAACATCTTCAAACGGTAAGGCGACGCTAGTAGGTCTGTGCGCCGGATGAGCGGTGCGGTTCGATATTTCCGTTTCGCGCAGCAACGCCGCCGCTATTACTAGCTGGCGCAGTCGCGCGTGGCGGTCACATGGTTCCCAGCATCCTCTCGCACTACTACGCCCGTGAGCGTGGTCCGTTCCGATCGCTCTCGGACTTGCCGCACGAGGAGGCCGAGAGCGTGCTCGAGGCCATCCGCCAGCGCGGCGACGGCTTTGCCAGCCAGCGGCGGCCCGACTACCTGGTCATTCGGCGTGACCTCGAGGCGCTGATCCGGCAGCGCTTCATCGACAAAGGTGGTCGTCCGATCCGTAGCACGCCCCGCTACATGATCCTGGGGC
>JAEUMC010000005.1 GCA_016793415.1 Devosia sp.
AGCATTTCCAGCGCCACGTAGGGCACATCGACCTCGAGTGCGCCGTCCTCGGTCACGATCACCCGCTCGGCGATCGCCAGCACGGAGCCGGCGAGCACACGATCCGACAGCGAGGTGGCGGTGTCGCGGGCCTCACGCCAGGTGTCGACCACTGCCAATGCCGCGACCGCCAACAATGCCACCATCAGCCACAGCAGCAGGCGCCGGCGCAGCGAGTAGGGCCGTGCCATCAGTCGGCGATCCGGTCGAGATAGTAACCGAGCCCACGCGCCACGCGCACGGTAAGGGCGTAGGGCGCGAGCCGACGACGCAGGCGCGAGATGTACTGCTCCACCGCATTCTCGCTCAGGTCGTCATCGAACGCTGCGAGCGATTCGATGATCGATTGCTTGGCCACCACCTTGCCGGCCCTGCGCAGCAGGGTTTCGAGTACGCTCAGCTCGCGCGCCGGAATGTCGAGGGTCTGGCCGAAGGCCGACAGCGTGCGTGACACGGTATCGAGCTCGATGTTGCCGAAGGCGATGGACGAGTTGTGCAGGCCGGCCTGGCGGCGCAGCAACACGCGGATCCGGGCTTCGAGCTCGGAGACCTCGAACGGCTTGGTCATGTAGTCGTCGGCGCCGAGATCGAGACCGCGCACCCGCTCGTCGAGCGCCCCACGGGCCGTGAGCACCAGCACCGACGAGGCATTGCGGCGGCCGCGCATGCGGCGCAGCACATCGAGCCCATCCATTTCAGGCAGGCTCAGGTCCAGCACCACCAGATCGAACGTCTCGGTGCTCAGTACGGCATCGGCGGAGACGCCGTCATGCACCACGTCGACGGCATAACCTGCGACACGCAGCACCGCGGCAAGGCCGTCGGCCAAGGTCCGGTTGTCTTCCACCACCAGGATGCGCATCACTCAACTCCCCGCCCGCACGGTAGTTTGAGTGCGGCGCATTGCCCATAGCCCTTGTAGAGCGGGCAGGGGAGCGGGCATGGTCGGCCGCATGCTGCGCCTCATCGTCACCCTGCTGTTGCTCACTGCCTCACCCACCCTCGCTCAGGGGATGAAGCTGTTCCCGGCGCTCGACGGTTCGACCGACGCACGAACCGTCACGGTCTACTCGTCGCTGGACGAGCCGTTGGCGCGGCCGATGATTGCAGCGTTCCAGGCAGCCAATCCGGACATCGCGGTGGCTTACGAAGACCTGCAGACCGTCGATATCTACGATCGGGTCGTCGCTGAAACCGATGCCGGCGGCCCCACCGCCGATTTCGCCTTCTCGTCGTCGATGGACCTGCAGGTGAAGCTGGCGAACGATGGCTACGCGCAGGAGAGCAGCGTGCCGCTGTCGGCGAGCTGGCCGCGCTGGGCCAACTGGCGCAACACCGCTTACGCGCTGACCTATGAGCCGGCGGTGTTCATCTACCATAAGCCGAGCTTTGCCGGGTTGAAGCCGCCATCGACGCGCGCCGAGCTGATCCAGTACCTCAAGGCCAATGCCGACCAGGTGCATGGCCGGATCGGCACCTATGACATCGAGCGCTCCGGCGTCGGCTTCATGTTCTTCTCGCGCGACCAGGAACAGTATTCCGACCTCTGGACCCTGGTCGGGGCGATGGGCGCGGCGGGCGTAAAGCTCTATTCGACCACGTCGGCGATCGTCGACCGGGTCGCTGATGGCCGGTTCGTGTTCGGCTACAACATCCTCGGCTCCTATGCGGCGGAGGCGGCGGCCCGCAATCCCGATCTCGGCATCATCCTGCCGGCCGACTACACCATCGTCACCTCGCGCATCGGGCTGGTGCCGAAAGCCTCCGCCAATCCGGACCTCGGTCGGCGCTACCTCGCCTTCTTCATGTCGGCCGAGGGGCAGACCATCATGGCGCAGCAACTGCAGATCGCGGCGCTCAACCCCAGCGTCACCGGGGACAACACCGCCAATGCGATGCAGCAGGCGCTGGGCAACCAGTTGCGACCGGTACCGGTCAGTCCCGGGCTCATGGTCTATCTCGACCAGGTGAAGCGCGCCCGGCTGATCCGGCGCTGGAACGATGCGCTCAGCATCCAGTAGGCGGGTGTTGCGCCACTGAGTGTGCTGGTGGCCGACCGGAGGATGACAGGTTCGCGACAGCTTCCTGTGGTCTGGTCGATGCTGGCTGAGGCGTAAGAGCGCCCGGCCGAGGAGTCTGGGAGGACCCCGCAGTTTTGTCGCTGACGCCGCAACCGAGCGGCGGTCCGTGGTGTTTTTCGAACATCCCGGGGCATCCCCAGGTTTGTGAACACGCAGGTCGCTTCAACGACCGCAACGGAGGACAAGCAATGAAGCATCTCGTCGCGACTGCCATGCTGGCTGGCGCCTTGGCGCTGCCGACCGCGGCCTTTGCCGCCGACTATTCGATCATGGCGCCGGCCGCCCCGGGAGGCGGCTGGGACCAGACCGCCCGCTCGATGCAGGAGGCGCTGACCGCCGAAGGCATTTCCGGCAACGTGCAGGTTACCAATGTACCGGGCGCCGGCGGCACCATCGGCCTCGCGCAGTTCGTGCAGGAAGCCAATGGCAACCCGTCGAAACTGATCGTCGGCGGCTATGTGATGGTTGGCGCGATCCTCACCAACAAGGCGCCGGTGACCCTCGATGCGGTAACGCCGATTGCCCGGCTCACCGGCGAGTACGAAGTGATCGTCGTGCCGGCGGCTTCGGATATCCAGGATCTGGCTGGCCTCGTTGCCAAGCTCAAGGCTGATCCGGGTTCAGTGTCGTGGGCCGGCGGCTCGGCTGGTGGCACCGACCACATCACGGCGGGCCTGTTCGCCAAGACCGTCGGGGTCGACCCCAAGGCCGTCAACTACGTCGCCTTCTCGGGCGGCGGTGAGGCTCTCGCCGCAGTGCTCGGCAGCCAGGTGACCGTCGGCATTTCCGGCTATGGCGAGTTCCAGTCGCAGGTCGAAGCCGGGGCGCTGCGCGTCATTGGTGTCTCGGCGCCGGAGAAGGTGGCGATCATCAACGGGCCGACCTTCAAGGAAGGCGGCGTCGACCTGGTGGTGCAGAACTGGCGCGGCGTGTGGGCCGGTCCGGGCCTCAGCGCCGAGCAGACCGCCGCGATCGCGGCCGATATCGAGAAGCTGGTGAACTCGGCTTCGTGGCAGAAGACGCTCGAAACCAAGGGCTGGAACAACACCTACCTGCCGGGCGACGCGTTCAAGGCCCAGCTGGCCACCGAGATTGCCTCCACTGAGGC
>JAEUMC010000018.1 GCA_016793415.1 Devosia sp.
GCCCTGATGCTCAACGGCGTTCAACACCAGATCCTCGAAGACGTCTCGCCTGTGCTCGTTGAACGCAGGTCCCTTCCCGTCGATGATCAGATCAGTGTCAGCACCTACACCTCGGTCGATTTGCCGAGGGGCGCTGCCGCAACTAACGACATCTGGCTTGAACAGTTCGACTCAGAGACGGAATCCGCACTGACTATCGAGGCCCGACTTGGCTGATCTCTCCGCCCCCGGCCCCTCCGGGCTGAAGCTGCCGGCCTTCTCGCTCAACGGGCTGCTGAAGTCGCTCGGCTCGTCCGAGATCGGCCTGGCGCTCGGTATCATGGGGATCATCGTCGTCCTCATCGTGCCGCTACCGCCGCTGTTGCTCGACCTGTTGCTGGCCATCTCGATCGTCTTCTCGGTGCTGATCCTGATGACGGCTTTGTTCATCCAGACACCGCTGGAATTCTCGTCTTTTCCCACGGTGCTGCTGATCGCCGCCATGCTGCGCCTGGCGCTGAACCTCGCCACCACGCGCCTGATCCTCGCCGAGGGCCATAACGGCACGGACGCTGCCGGTCACGTCATCGAGGCGTTCGGCGAGTTCATCACGCGGGGCAATTTCGTCATCGGCGTGGTGGTGTTCGCCATCCTGATCATCGTCAACTTCATCGTCATCACCAAGGGTTCGGGCCGCATCGCCGAAGTCGCGGCGCGCTTCAACCTCGACGCCATGCCCGGCAAGCAGATGGCGATCGATGCCGACCTCTCCGCCGGCCTGATCGACGAAACCACTGCCAGGAAGCGCCGCGAGACCCTCGAAGCCGAAAGCGCCTTCTTCGGTAACATGGACGGCGCGTCCAAGTTCGTGCGCGGCGACGCCATTGCCGGCCTGCTCATCACCTTCATCAACATCATTGCCGGCCTGATCATCGGCATGCTGCAGGAAGGGCTGAGCTTTGCCGAAGCCGGCCACAACTACACGCTTCTGACCATCGGCGACGGCCTCGTCAGCCAGATCCCGGCGCTGATCGTTTCCACCGCGGCAGGCCTCCTCGTCTCCAAGGCCGGCGTCACCGGTTCGGCCGACAAGGCGCTGGTGGCCCAGTTCACCGGCTATCCCAAGGCGCTCGGCATGTCGGCGGCCGTCATCGGCGCGCTGGCGCTCTTGCCCGGCATGCCGATCATCCCGTTCCTGGCGCTCGCCGGCGGCGTCGGCTGGCTCGCCTTCAAGTCGGGCAAGAAGAAGGCCGCATCGGCTGACCGCGCCATCGTCGAAGCGGCGATGGCCGAAGCCCAGGCCGGCGGCAGCCCCATGGTCCAGGAAGCGCCGATCTCCGACAGCCTCAAGATCGACGAGCTCAAGCTCGAACTCGGCTACGGCCTGCTCTCGCTGGTCAAGGAAGATGACACCGGCACCGATCGGCTCACCGAGCAGATCAAGGCGCTGCGCCGGCAGCTCGCCACCGAGCTCGGCTTCATCATGCCGCCGGTGCGCATCCTCGACAACATGCAGCTCGAGCCCAACGACTACAAGGTCAAGATCAAGGAGGTCGATGCCGGCCGCGGCCAGATCTTCGCGCACCAGCTGATGGTGATGGATCCGATGGGCAGGGAGATCAACCTGCCCGGCGTCCACACCACCGAGCCGACCTTCGGCCTGCCCGCCACCTGGATCGAGCCGGCTTTGCGCGATGAAGCGGAGCTGCGCGGCTACTCGATCATCGACCCCTCGACGGTGATCTCCACCCACCTGACCGAGGTGCTGAAGGCCAACGTCTCGGACCTCTTGAGCTACGCCAACGTGCAGTCGCTGCTCGCCGGGCTCAGCAAGGAGCAGCAGAAGCTGGTCGAGGACATCATCCCCAGCCAGATCTCGGTCTCGGGCGTGCAGCGCGTGCTGCAGACCCTCTTGATCGAACGCATCTCGATCCGCGACCTGCCCACCATCCTTGAAGGCATCGCCGAGATCGCCGGCCCGGGCCGCACTGCCCAGACCATTGCCGAGCACGTGCGGTCGCGCCTCGCCCGGCAGCTCTGTGCCGCCAATCTGGGGCCGGACGGCAACCTGCCGTTGCTCACCCTGTCACCGCAATGGGAGCGCGATTTCGCCGAGGCGCTGGTCGGCGACGGCAACGACCGCCACCTCGCCATGGCCCCGTCGCGCCTGCAGCAATTCATCGTCGGCATCCAGCAGGGTTTCGAGAACGCCGCCCAGATGGGCGAAATCCCGGTGCTCATCACCAGCC
>JAEUMC010000009.1 GCA_016793415.1 Devosia sp.
GGTGCGGAACGCCACCGTGCCGCCCAGTGCGTCCGATCCCCAGAGCACCGAGTTCGGGCCGCGGATGATCTCGACCGCCTTCATGTTCCACGGGTCGACGAAGGCGCGGCTGCCGTCCTGCGTCCATTCGGCGACGCGCGAACCATCCACCAACATCTGCACGCGATTGGTGCCGACGCCGCGGATCGAGAACGAGTTGAGTTCGCCCCAGGGGTTCACCGACGAGGTGGTGCGTGGCACCGAAACGCCGGGCTCGTAGCGTACCAGATCCTGGATATCGCGCACCATGTGGCTCTCGATGGCCTTGCCGTCGATCACCGAAATGGTCTGCGGCACGTCGAGCACGTTCTTCTTGGATCGTTGCGCGACGAACGTGATGCGCTTGAGGATCGTGGTCTGTGCCTCGGTCAGGTCCTGCGCCGCTACCGGCTGCGGGATGGCGCACAGCAGCGCCACCGCGCTGACGCCCACGAGATACCAAGGTGAGAAATGTGCGCGTGCGAAAACGCTCGCGCCCTGCGGCCGATGTGACATGCCTGCCCCCGAAAGAAACCGAAGATGTTGGCTGGCTGTCGGCGCGCCGCACGCCGCGTGGCTTGCTGTTTCACGGCCCGTCGCGGGCCGGTGTTCACGCTCTATTAAAGGTGAGTATCTGAGTCAAGATTAAATGCTATTGCGCCAGCTCGGCGGTGCGGTTGTAGGCAGCAGTGAAGCCCTGGAGTGACAGCGTCACCGTCACCGGCTGGCCGTCATCGACCTTCACTCCGGTGACTTCCAATGTCGTTCCGACCTTCATGGCGCTGAGCGCCACCTCGTCGAAATCGAGCGGCACCAGGCACCCGGTCTGCACGCACGTGAGGAACGGTCGGGCCTGACCCAGTTGCTGGCCGTCGATGCCGAGCTGTACGCCGGCGTCGAGCCGCAGCCCGAACGCCGTCAGCAGCATGCCTTCGGCCTTGTTGCCGCTGGGGGCCGCAAGCTCCACCGCTACCAGCGCGCTGCCGGTCTGCGGGTTGCCGGCGGTCTGCGAGAAGGCGCAGTCCTTGCCGGCTTCGACCAGCGTGCAGTTCACCGTCCAGCTGCCATGCGCCTCGTTGAGCGCCGAGGCGCCACCCGGCAACGTCGCCTGCTCGGCCAGCACCGGTGTCGCCAGCAGCATCAGCCCTGCCGAGATCAGGGCCTTCACGAGACGACCCTCGCATCCCTCAGCGGCCGGTTCAGCGCTCGGCGCGCTTCGCCGGCCATCTTCACCAGCGTCATGTGCATGTCCTTGGACGATGTGAGTTCAGTCTCGAACCAGACACGACGGATATCGTCGCCGTCGGCGAGATCCATGCCCTCGGCGTCGACGCCGATCAGTCGCCATTTGCCGGCCGCCGCCTTGGCGAAGTGCTCGGCATAGAGGCCGACCGCTTCGCCATGATCGTCGTTCATATGCTCGACCGCGCTCGGCTCCGTCATTGCCAGCTCGGGGTTGGCCGGATTGGCGTTCAACAGGTGTTCGCGCGTCAGCGCATAGGCGCGGCCGAACCCGCCATTGTAAGAGGCGCTTTTCGGCTCCAGCCGGAAGTAGCGGAAGTCGCTCAGGCCTGAGTAGAGCTTGGCTTTCTGCTGGTGGATCAGGTAGCGCGTGTCGAGCCGCTGGTGCTCCTCGCTGTCGCGTTCGACCTCACGTGCCTCGCAGGCGACGGTAAGGCGGGCATGCGCCAATGGATCGCCCTTGCCCGGATAGCCGATCAGCAGCGAGCAGCGTGGATCGGCGAGCAGCGCCCCGGTATGGGCTGCGAGCTTCGAAATCAGGATGATCGGCGCACCGTCGAAATCGGTGGACACCCCGACCCGGGTGGCGATCGGCCAGCCGGTGCCGGGCTCGATCGTCGCCAGCGACCCCGACCGCGCCGAGCGGATCAGCGTCTTGGCTTCCCGCACCGCCTCGGCAGTGGTCTCCAGCAGCACGTCTTTCTTCTTTTCTTCCTGCATCGCAATGACTCCGAATGTGATGTGTCTAAAAACCGAGCGGGACGTCGAACTGCCAGGACGAACGGCCGGCGGCCTCGGGAATTGGGGGGAAGGGGGCTGCCCGCTTCACGGCAGCGAGCGACGCTTGGTCGATCGCCTCGTTGCCGGAGCTGCGCAGCAGTGCAACCTTCAGCAGGTTACCCTCGGCGCCGACCACGAACCTTACCGTGGCCTCGCCCCTGGTGTCCCGGGTTTTCGGGGCCCGGGCCGCCCGCACCACCTTGGATTGCACCAATCCGGGGTATTTGCTTGCCGCCGCGCTGCCGCCATCGTTCTTCTTACCGGCGCCGCCCCCGGATTTCTTCGCGGCGCTGTCGGCTTCCGCCGTGCCGCCGTTGCCAAGGCTGGCCTGTTTCGACGGCGCTTGCTTTTCGGGCTGCTTTTTCGTCGGCCTCTCGGCCTTCGGTTGCTCCGTCGGCTGTTCTTTCGGCTGCTCCTTGGCCGGCTCAGCCTTCGCTTCGACCGGCTTGCGGATGATGCGCGGCTTGGGGATCGGCGCGACCTCCAGCTCCTCTTCGATCACCGGCGCGAGGCTTGCCGTTTCGAGCGGCTTTGCCACCTCGACCGGCTTCACCAGCGCTGTCGGGATCTGCTGGACCGGCGGCTCCGGCGTCAGCTGGCCGATTGTCGCGCCACGCACCGCGTCGAGCGGGTCGGACTGCGATGGCGTCACGCTGTCGGCAGCCAGCGCTGCCGCCGCGTCCACCATTTGCGGCGTGGCCGCTTCGATCGGCGCGATCGGATCCGCCGCCGCGGTCAGCACCTCGGCCGAGGCGATCTCTTCGCTCTCGGTCGGCGTAATCTCGGCGACCTCAACCGGGGCAGCCACGGCTTCTACCGCTTTGGCCGGCTCGGCTTCCGCCGCCTCGACCATCTCGGCCTCGGTCGTTTCCGGCACCTCTTCGGCCCCGATCTCGGCACCGGCCGACACCAGCGTCTCCGTCGCCTCGCTGATCTCCTCGGTCGGATTGGCAGTCGCCATGTCGACCGAGATGATCTCGACAGACACTGATTCCGCTGCGCTTTCGTCGATCGCCGGTTCGAGATTGAGGAGCACGAACGCCCCGGCGATCAGCCCGATATGGATGCCGGCAGAGGCGAGGGCGGCCCCTTTCATCTTACTGTTCGCGCTGCTGGGTGATCAGCCCGATGCGGGCATAGCCGGCACGGCTCAGGTCGCCCATCACCTGCATGATCAGTCCGTAGTCGGCGGTGGCGTCGCCCCGGATATAGAGCCGCTGCTGCGTGCCGGCTTCACCGGCGGCAGCCCCCACAGAGCTCAGCAGCGTGTCGAGCGTGATCTCGTCCTCGCCAAGATAGACGTGGCCCTCAGGCGTCACCGAAATGGTGAGGGGCTTGCTCCCTTCGACTTTCATTTCCGGCGCGTTGGTCTGCGGCAGGTCGATCGGCACGCCCGAAGTGAGCAGCGGCGCCGTCACCATGAACACGATCAGCAGCACCAGCATCACGTCGACCAGCGGCGTCACGTTGATGTCGCCGATCGGCCCACCCCGTCGGCCGCGCCGCCCGCGGGCGCTTTGCAGCGACATGCTCATCAGGCGTTCCCCCGCGCATCGAGCTGCCGCGACAGCAGCACCGAGACCCGGTCGGCGAACGCCTCGAGCCGGCCGATCAGCCGCCCGGCATCACCGGAAAGCTTGTTGTAGGCAATCACCGCCGGGATCGCCGCCAGCAGCCCGAGTGCGGTGGCGAACAGCGCCTCGGCGATGCCCGGCGCCACCACGGCAAGACTGGTGGATTTGGCGGCGGCGATCGAGGTGAAGGCGTTCATGATGCCCCACACCGTGCCGAACAGACCGACGAACGGCGCGGCGCTCCCAACCGTCGCGAGCAGCGACAGGCTGCGATCGAGCTTCTCGCTCTCGGCGGCCACCGTGGTGTCGAGAACGATGCGCAGCCGCGCCTGCAGGCCCCCGGAACTGGCGGCATTTTCGGCGTGGCTGCCGTTCCATTCTTCCATCGCCGCGGCAAACAGCGCGCCGAGCCCGGTGCGCGGGCCATCCTTCAGCCGGGCGTAGATCTGGTTCAACGGTTCGCCCGAGGCGAAGATCCGGTCGAATGCCTTCATCTCGCGCTTCGCCCTGGCATAGGCAGCGGCCTTGGCGAAGATCACCGCCCAGCAGGCGATCGAGGCGAACAGCAGCCCCAGCATCACCGACTTCACCACCCAATCCGCCTGCATGAACAGCGCGAACATCGACATGTCATGCGCCGCCGCCACCGGCTCGACCGCTTCGATCACCGTTTCCATCAGATGCCGAACTCCACGCCGTCGAGACGCGACACGGTGCTGAGCTCGGCGAGGCACAGCTTCGGATCCAGCCCGGCACCTTCACAGGCGACGACATCATTGATCAGCACGCGGCTCACCTTGTCGCAGCCGAGCTCGCCGATATCGAACTGCAGGACCCGGGTCTTGCCTTCCGGCATCGCCTTGAAATCCAGCGATACCAGCCGCTCGATGCCGCCGCCGGCGCCGAACAGCGCAATCTCGAACGCCGAGCGGGTCAGTTCGGTGCCGAGCCTGTTGGTGGCGAGGAAGGTGACGCGGCAGCCGGTGTCGCTGGGCGTCAGCGCGTTGAGCTCCAGAGCCAGGGCAGCGGCCGGCTCGACCTCCTGCGCCAGGGTCGGCGTCGCGCACAGCGCCGCCAGCAGCAGTGTAAAAGCGAGGCGCATGGCGGCGCTCCTATTTGTTGAGGACGAGTTTGCCCTGCCGGGTGATCCGCAGCCGGTAGGTGAGGCCCTGATGGGCGATGCCGATCTCGGTGGCACCGTTGAACAGTTCCTCGGTGGTGAAGCTCGGCAGGCCCGCCGCCTGCGCCTCGGCTTTGGCAACTGCCTCCGGCAGTGCCGCCATGTCCTCTAGATCCTCTAGTCGCACCTTGGTCACCCCGACCGCCTGCTATCCATTAAAATATGAGTGTGAGTATCATAATTATGCGGACACGCAAGCGCCACAATGTCGCCGGGGTGAGGGAGGGGTGCATAGGGGCGCGGTTCAGCGCACATGCACCGGCGGTCCCCCACGCGTCCCCTCGCCCCTCTGGGGAGAGGGTCAGGGTGAGGGGCGCCAAGCGCACCGGACAGAGACCGAGTCCAGGTTGAACGAATGCCGCGTCACCTCGACGACAACAAGCTTGCCTTGCACGTCGCGCGCTTGGCGCCCCTCACCCCGTCCCTCTCCCCAGAGGGGCGAGGGGGCGATAACTGCGACATTGGTGCTTGCTCCTCCCCGCCCGTTTGGCAGGGGTGCCGCCTAAGCGACCCGCCCGAACCATAGCATCGACAACCCGGCTGCGGCCATCGCCAGCAGCGCGCCGATGCCGGCGAACAGGAAGGCGATTTCCGTCAGCTTCTTCTCGCTGATCAGTCGGGTGGAGAGCGAGTCGTAGACGCTGGCGAGATCGGCGGCGCTGGTGGCCTCGTAGTATTCGCCCTCGGTGGCGTCCGCGATCGCCTGCAGCGTCGTTGCGTCGAGTTGCGCCCGCATCGAGCGTCCGCCGAAATCCACCACGTCGCCCGAGGCCGAGCCGAAGCCCACGGTGAACACCTTGACCCCATAGTCCCCGGCGATGCGTCCCGCGGCGAGCGGATCAGGACCTGTGGTGGTCGCGCCGTCGGTAAGCAGGATCACCACGGCGCTGTCGTATGAGCCGGGCTCCACCGGCATGTGCCTGGCGGGCGGCTCGGTCGCCGTGCCCGCCAGTAGCCCGTCGGCGCCGCCGGTTGCGCCGAAGCGCTCGCCGCCGAAGCTGGGCAGGCCCAACTGATCGCGCTGGTTGCCGCTGCCGTCGAGGTCGAAATTCTGATCGGGGAAGATGGTGGCAAGCGCCACCAATACGCCGGAGCCCACAGCGGTGCCGCGTCGCAGGTCAAAGCTGTTGATCGCCTGGTACAGCGCCTCGCGGTCGATGGTCGGCGCCTGCACCAGTACCGCCGCAGAAGCGAAGGCGACGATGCCGACCTGCACGTCGGCCGGTTGCTTCCTGATAAACTCCTTGGCCGCTTCCTGTGCCGCGACGATGCGCGACGGCTCGACGTCACGCGCCCGCATTGAACCGGACACATCCATCGAGAGGATCACCGTCGCTCGCGAGGAGGCGAGTTCCACGACCGCGGCCGGTCGCGCCACGGCAACAATCAGCACGGTGATGGCCGCCAGCAACAGGGCAGGGGGGACGTGCCGGCGCCAGCCGACACCCTTGCCCATCGCCTGCTTGACGATCGCCAGGTTGGCGTAGCGCAAAGCCGCCTTCTTCCGGCGCCCCAGCAGCCAGAGATAGGCGCCGATCAGCAGCGGCACCAGCAGCAGAAGCCAGAGCATGTCCATCCAGATGAAGGTCATGACATCACCCGTTCCACACTATGCCCCCACCATTTCCGGCAGGCTGCCGCCGCCACCGAGCCGCGACTGCACTTTGCGCATATTGGCAAAGCGCAGCACCGCATCGACCAGGTCGTCGGAAGTCGAGAGCTCCAACACGTCGAGCCCCGCCGCCGCGAAGGCTTCCATCTGGGCTTCCTCGTTTGCGGCGGCCGCGGCGACGAAGCGCCGGCGGAACCCCTTGTCCACCGTGTCGACGAACAGCTGCTCGCCGGTTTCCGCGTCCTGGAACAGCAGCATGCCGACATCGGGCAACGCCATATCGAGCGGATCGAGCAGCCGCACCGCCACGGCCTCGTGCCTTTGGCTCAGCCGGAACAGCCCGCGCTCCCAGCCGGGTTGCGAGATGAAGTCGGACACCACGAAGCAGATCGAGCGCCGCCGCATCACTGCCATCGCACGGCCGATAAAGGCATCGAGATCAGTCTCGGGCGAGCGCAGCAGCCGCGGGTTCGCCAGCACCTTGTCGATCAGGTGCAGCACGTGCCGTCGCCCGGTATGCGGCGGGATCACATAGTCCGATTGTCCGTTGAACAGGATCGCCCCAACCTTGTTGCCCTGCCGGGTCAACAGCCGGGTCAGCACGGCGGCGAACTCGGTGAGCATCTGCCGTTTGGTGATCTGGTCCGAACCGAAATCCACCGACGGGCTGAGGTCGAGCAGGAACCAGGCGGTGACGTCGCGATCCTCGTTGTAGATGCGGACATGCGGCACCTGGGTGCGCGCCGTGACGTTCCAGTCGATGTGCCGGACGTCGTCATAGGTCTGGTATTCGCGCAGATCCGCGAAATCGAGGCCGAAGCCGCGGAACAGCGTGCGATAGTCGCCCTGCAGCAACCCGTCGAGCTTGCGGATCACTGTCCACTCGAGGCGGCCGAGGAGTTTTTCAGCCTGCTGCGGCGATGCGGACATGCGCCTCCAGGGGTTTGTCGGGTGCGGGAATGGCTTTCAGCACCTGGCCGATGATCTGATCGGGCGTGATCGACTCCGAGATCGCCTCGTAGCTCAGCACGATCCGGTGCCGCAGCACGTCCGGGGTGACGTCGAGCACGTCCTCCGGCAGCACGTATTCGCGGCCGCGCAGGAACGCCAGCGCCCGCCCGGCCTCGATCATGTTGATCGAGGCGCGCGGGCTCGCGCCATAGGTGAGGAAGCGCTGCATGTCGCCGAGGCCGGCGGCTGCCGGGTTGCGCGTCGCGCTCACCACCTTGACCGCGAACTGGATCAGCGAGGGGTCGACGAACAGCGAGTGGCACTTGGCCTGCAGGGCCACCAGTTGCTTGGTGGTCGCCACCCGCGTCACCGCCTGCATGAGGCCGGTGACGCGCGAGACGATGACGAATTCCTCCTCTTCGCTCGGATAGCCGACGAGGACCTTCATCATGAACCGGTCGACCTGCGCCTCGGGCAGCGGATAGGTGCCCTCGGTCTCGATCGGGTTTTGCGTCGCCATCACGACGAACGGGTTGGGCACCTTGTGGGTTTCGCCGGCGATGGTGACCTGCCGTTCCTGCATCACCTCGAGCAGCGCGCTCTGCACCTTGGCGGGGGCGCGGTTGATTTCATCGGCCAGCAGGAGGTTGCAGAACACCGGCCCCAGCGTGGTCGAGAAGTCGCCGGTCTTCTGGTTGTAGATACGGGTGCCCACCAGGTCCGACGGCACCAGGTCGGGGGTAAACTGCACCCGTTTGAACTGTCCCTGGATCACGTCGGCCAGCGTATTGACCGTCAAAGTCTTCGCCAGCCCCGGCACGCCTTCGACCAGCAGGTGCCCCTTGGCCAGCAGCGCCACCAGCACCCGTTCGAGGAAATGGTCCTGCCCGACCACGACTTTCTTCACCTCGTACAGCACCTGCTCCATCAGCGAAGCGACGGCGGTGCCGGAGTCTTTCGATGTGTCGTCCATTTTCTCCGTCGGGGTTCGAGCTACAGAGGATTTTCTCCTGCCGCCGCGGCGGCGTTTTCGATCGGCACGGCAAAGCCGATGCCGGCAAAGGTCCTCAGGCCGGAGGGGTTGAGGATCGCGGTGACGATCCCCACCACCTCGCCATCGCCATTGACCAGCGGCCCGCCCGAATTGCCGGGGTTGGCCGCCGCGTCGAACTGAATGAGGTTCTGCAGCTTGGGCTGTCCGCCTTCGGCCAGTGCCCGCCCGAGCCCGGACACCACGCCGGCCGAGGCGGAGGGCCCGATGCCGAACGGGAAGCCGACGGCCACCACCTCGTCGCCGGGGTTCAGGCCGGCGCTGGTCGCCAGTGTCGCCGGTTCGAGCTCGTCAGGCAGCTTCAGCGGCCGGATGATGGCGAGGTCGCTCTCGGGCCGCGCGCCGATGATCATGGCTTCCGACTCGCTGCCGTCCCAGAACGTTACCCTGAGCCGCTTGGCCGCCCCTGCCACGTGGAGGTTGGTGAGGATGGTGCCCTGATCGTCGATCACCACGCCGGTGCCCACGGCGGTGAAGCGCTCGTGAAAATCCTCCTCCACCTTGCCCTCGGCGGGGATCTCGGCCTGTCCCTCGGGCTTGGCCGCCGACGGGTCGTCGGTGCTGTCCTCATAGCCGTCGACCCGCACCACTGCCTTGATCACCGTGGCGTAGGCCACCGACTCGATCGATGGTCCGCGCGGCCGCTCGTCCACCACCTTGTTGACCGCGGTCATGAACTGCCAGTCGCTGATCCGCTGCGGGTCGGGAGAGAGCAGGTCATAGGCGCCGATCAGCAGCAGCGTCACCAGCGCTCCCGCGCCGACCAGCACCGGCCCCTGGTGCCGCTGGTAGAGCTTGCTCCACCAGGCGCTGACACGAAACCGCAATGTGGGTGGGCTAGGCTCCTGAGGACTGTCGAGATAGACCGGGCTGACCCCGTCGCGCGCCACCCAAGCGGAACCTGCCGTGGTTCGCGGCCTTTGTGACCGGCTCTAGAGTGGTCGCCGTCGGGTCACCAAACGCTCCCGCGCTCGAGTACAGGCAGTCCCCTCCCTCGATTGGCAGGCTAGTCCCGCGCCCGACCTTGCAGCAAGGCGCAAGGTGGCATCAGTTGTGGTTGCTCTCTGAAATGTGAGAGTTGTGTCGGCCTGCCGGGCGGCTCGCGGCGCGCGTCATTTCCTGAGTGCGCGTCAGCACATAGGCGAGCCCGACCAGGACCAGCAGACCAGTGCCCAGCAGCAGGGAATCGAGCAGCAGGCCGCCCTCGACGCCGGTTTTCACCGCCTGCAGGAAGAGGCTCAGCACTGTTCCCGTCGCGAATACCGCGAGCCCCTGCCGGCCCACCAGCCGCACCGGCGTCTTGCGCGGCGTTTCGGCGATCCGGACCATCACGCCGAGCGCGGCGACGACATAGAACAGCGCCAGCGCATGC
>JAEUMC010000101.1 GCA_016793415.1 Devosia sp.
AGCGCCGGCATCGCCATCGCCTCGCCGCGCCCGGAGACTTTCGACCAGTTGCTGCGCGCCGCCGACGAACTGCTCTATCGAGCCAAGGACGCCGGCCGCAACCGCGTCCATGGCCCGGAGCTGCGGCTGGTCGCCTAGCAGCCTAGCCGGCGAGCGCCGTCCTGATCTTGGCCGAGGCTTTGCCGAAGTCGATGCGGCCGGGGAACTCCGCCTTCAGCGCAGCCACCACCTTGCCCATGTCCTTGGGCCCTTCGGCCCCGGTCTTCTTGATCGCGTCGATGATCGCCGCCTCGATCTCGGCCTCGCTCAGGCCCTTGGGCAGGAACTCGCCGAGGATGGCAATCTCCTCGCGCTCGACCACCGCCAGATCCTCGCGGCCGGCCTTCTCGTAGATGCCGAGCGATTCCTCGCGCTGCTTCACCATCTTCTGCAACAGGGCCAGCACATCTTCGTCGCCGAGCGGACCCTTGCCCTGCCCGCGCGCGTCGATGTCCTTGTCCTTGATTGCCGCATTGATGGCGCGCAGCGTCGCGGTACGCCGCTTGTCGCCGGCCTTCAGCGCCGCCTTGTAGCCTTCGCTGATCGCTTCACGCATCGTCTAACTCCTTGGTGCAGGCGGCACGTCGGCCACCATCAATAGATTTCCGTCCGGGTCCTTGAAGGTGAAGAACACCCCATCGGTTACCGGTCCCACCTCCGCGGCGCCGGCGGCGACCGCCTGCCGGCGCGCTGCGTGCACATCGGAGGTGTTGAAATGAAACGCCGGCTTTCTGTCATGCGGCCCGGCAAACCCCTTGCTGTCGAGCACCAGCCCGCTGCCTTCGGCCATCGGCAGCACATGGATGTGCCCGAAAAAGATCTCGCCGCCCGGTTCCATCCCGAGAAAGCTGCGATACCAGTCCCGCGCCCGCTCGATGTCGCTCACCGGAACGAACACCCCGCCGATCTCGCGCTCGATCGCACTCATCGCAACTTGTCCCTGTTATGCCGCACCCCATATAGCGCAATAATACCCGTGCGCCACTTGCGCTTGGGCCGGGCCCCTTCTAAGGAGAGCCCTCAACCGACACCGACCCGAACCCTTGGAGCCCCGCCATGACCGGCTGGCAGCAAAAACCTGCGACCGCCCTCCTGCTGCTCGAGGACGGCACCCGACTCGAGGGACACGGTATCGGCGCCATCGGCCATGCCGCCGGCGAGGTCTGCTTCAATACTGCGATGACCGGCTACCAGGAGATCCTCACCGATCCCTCCTATGCCGGGCAGATCATCACCTTCACCTTCCCGCATATCGGCAATGTCGGCACCAACGACGAAGATATCGAGACGGTGAACATGGCAGCGCTCTCGGGCATCCGGGGCTGCGTGCTGCGCGCCGACATCACCAACCCGTCGAACTACCGGGCGGTCGAAAAGCTCGATGCCTGGTTGAAGAAGCGCAACATCATCGGCATTGCCGGCGTCGATACCCGGGCGCTCACCGCCCGCATCCGCGAGAACGGCATGCCGAACGGCGTCATCGCCCATGCCCCCGACGGCTATTTCCATGAGCCCTCGATGCAGGCCGAGCTCAAGAACTTCCCAGGCCTCGAAGGGCTCGACCTGGCTCGCGAAGTCACCACCGCGCAGACCTACCACTGGGACCAGACCTCCTGGACCCGGACCGAAGGTTATGGCCGGCTCGAGAACCCCGAGTTCCACGTCGTCGCCATCGACTATGGCGCCAAGCGCAACATCCTGCGCCAGCTCGCCGACCAGGGCGCACGGGTGACCGTCGTTCCGGCGACCGCCACCGCCAAGGATGTGATGTCGCACAATCCCGACGCCATCTTCCTGTCGAACGGCCCGGGTGACCCGGCGGCGACCGGCAAGTACGCGGTGCCGACGATCAGGACGCTGATGGAAACCGGCAAGCCGATGTTCGGCATCTGCCTCGGCCACCAGTTGCTCGGCCTCGCGGTCGGCGGCAAGACCCAGAAGATGCACCAGGGCCACCACGGGGCGAACCACCCGGTCAAGGATCTGACCACCGGCAAGGTCGAGATCACCTCGATGAACCATGGCTTTGCCGTCGATACCGAGAGCCTCCCCGGCAACGTCAAGCAGACCCACGTCTCGCTGTTTGACGGCTCCAACGCCGGCCTCGAAGTCGATGGCAAGCCGATCTTCTCGGTGCAGTACCACCCCGAGGCCAGCCCCGGCCCGCACGACAGCCACTACCTGTTCACCCGGTTCCTCAACCTGGTGCGCGCCCAGAAGGGTGTGGCGCAGGTGCCCGAGCAGGTGAAGGCTGGCGAGTAAGTAGACGAGGCATAGAAAAAGGGGCCGCCGGTGGCCGGGCGACCCCTCTCAGCCATGGCTGGCCGAATTACTGCGCGGCCGGAGCCGGAAGCGTCGCTACATAGGCATCGAATTCGGCCTGGTCGAGCGAACCGTCCTTGCTCGTATCGGCGGCGTCGAACGCCTCCTGGGTCAGATCAGGCCAGGCAACCTGTGCCTCGGCCAGGCTAACCCCGCCACTGGTGTCGGCATCGACCGACGCGAAGGTGACTGCCGCCGCCTGGGCGAAAGCCGCCGAGGAAAGGCCAATGGCTGCGATGGTGATCAGGAGCTTCTTCATGGAGATTTGTCCTTCCATGTGAGGTTCAAAACGGCACCCGGTGGCCCAGGTCCGACCCACAGCCTCAACGCTGTCGGCGAGGCATGAGACTAAGCCTGATTGTGCTCGCAAACCGGCTGGATCGCGGCTTCGTGGCGATTATTTGCTGGTCATTTTGCGGGCCGACGGGAACCCAACGGGAACGGGGAACCGATCGGCAATTCACACGTTTAGCAGCGTTTTTGGCTGCGCTTCCGGCGCCTCCCCGACACCCTCGGCGCGGTCTCGACCACCTCGCTTGGCACGATAAAGCGCGATGTCGGCAACTCGCATCAGCGCCCCCAGGTCGATCGATTCGAGGTTCGCCGCGGCGATGCCGACGCTGGTTGTCGGCCGCAACGGACCGGCCGGGGTCCAGACCGTGACACCACGCACCGCGCGCAGCACCCGCTCAGCCACGATGCCGGCGACCGCCCCGTTCGCCCCGGGCAGCAGCGCCGCGAACTCCTCCCCGCCATAGCGGCAGAACAGGTCGCGCGGGCCGAGGCAGCGGCTGACCATCGCGGCGACGCTGGACAGCACCTCGTCGCCGATGGCGTGGCCGTGGGTGTCGTTGATGCGCTTGAAGTGGTCAAGGTCGAGCAACAGCAGCGCGTAGGCTTCGCCACGTTCGCCGGCCTCGCCGATCTCCCGCTCGGCCAGCCGCGTGAACTCCGAACGGTTCAGCACCCCGGTCAGGCCATCGCGCGTCGCGGCCTGTTTCAACGCTGCCTCCGAGACCTCCTTGCCCAGCGCCACCATCGAGAAGCTGGAAATGACGATCAGCAGCAGCACGCAGATCGTCGCCGCTTCCGAGCCGAAGGGGATGGCGAAGCGCGGATCGTCCGGGCCGAAGGCAATAAAGGCAGCCAGCCGGAACAGGTAGAACACTGAGCCTCCAGCCCAGGCGACGGCCAGCACCACGTGGTTGCGCATCCGCGGCCCGACTGGCCGCCAGCACTCGAGCGCCGCCAGCATGTTGAACACCACCACACCGCCGGCGAGCAGCGGAAAGCCGCTCCAGGTCGCCAGCGGCTGCTCGAGCCCGAACGGCAGCGCCGCGGCCAGCACCGCCGGCCCCACCCAGGCGATCAGCGGTGTGCGCTTGTGGCTGAAGGCCCGAGCACCCACCCAGAGCAACGCGCTGCCGGCAACCACGAGGCCATTGCCGATCGGGTTGAGCACCACGAACTCGGGCGCCTGCCCGGCCAGCGCGTAGATCACCGCCGGAGTGATGGCGAAGAGGAACGCCAGCCCCCACCAGCGCAGCGCCGGGTCGGGGCGGCCGCGCATATCGAGCAGAAACAGCAAGCCCGACATGCCGGTCACCATGGCGGAGACCAGGTAAAGCGTGGTGAGATCGAGCGACATCAATGGGGTCCCGGGCGTGTCGGGCACCCAGCCTATTGCAGCCCGATTAACGAGTTCCCACCCGCCAGTGGACGATCAGCGGTCCGTCCGTGCCGCCCACCGGGTCGGTGCGCGGCAACGGTATCCGCTCGATGTTGCGGTCGGCGGCCGGGCGATTGCCGGCCTCGCCGCGCAACAGATCCCAGTTCTGTCCCGGTGGATAGCAGCCGACCACCAGGAAATCGCCGCTCGAGTCGAGCCGCCGATGCGCCACGCCGGCAGGAATGACGATCACGTCGCCCGGTTCGACGTCGAATTCGCGCCCCTCCGGGCCACCGAGCATCAAGCGCGCTGAACCGCGCACTACGCCCAGCGTCTCATGCGCGGTCGAATGATAGTGGTGGTAGGTGAACACCGAAGCGCGCCAGGCCGGCGGCCAGCCATTGGCTGCGAACAGCGCCTCCATCGCCTCGGGACTGACGGCATCGCGCGGCAATGCCTCCTCGTAGAACAGCAAGGGGAGTGCACTGTTGGGATAGGTGCCGTCATCGAAGAAGCGTTCGAGCCGCAACCCGTCGAGCCGGCCGGCCATCTCACACCAGCCCTTCGGCGGCGATCTTGTCGAGCTTGCAACTGCCCGGCGCCGGAATGGCGTAGCCCTTGTCGTACCAGAAGGCACGCGCCGCCGAACTGGCCGTCGCCAGCACCTCCGGCACGACCCGGCCGAGCGGCAGGTTGATGATGGCGTTGCGGCGATTGGCTTCCACTGCCTCGACCGCCGCCATCACGCCGGCGTTCTTGTCGAGTTCGTCGATCCCCGCGGTGATCGTCCACATCGCGGCATAGCATGCGGCCTGCTGGTCGATCTGCCGCTCCAGTGCGGCCACCGCCTCGGCATCCCGCTGCGACTGCAGCGCCACCAGATCAGTGAACACACCGAGCGACCATTGCACATGGTGGCCATAGGATTCGGCCACCAGGTAGGCCATGGCGTAGTCGGCCCCGAGCGGAAATCTGGAACGCAACCGGTCGTAGGCGCTGCTGTCGACATACACCAGCCGGTTGTCGGGGCAGTAGAACACCGTCAGGTCCTTGCCCGCCATGCCGCAGCCGAAACCGCTCGAGCTCTCGACCACGCTCATCGTCAACCGCGGGTAGCGGATGGCCGTCTGCCAGAAGAAGCGCCGCCACATCAGTTCGGCTTCGCCGCCGACGATGGGTGGATAAGCCGCGATCTCGGCGAGGCTGGCCGAACTCGCCGGCACTCCGGTGATCGAGGTCGGCGGTGGCGGCGGCGAAACCTTGCCGCTGATCAGCGTGATCGGGTTGATCCCCGCCAGCATGACGATCACCACGCCCAGCGCGAGCAGGCCGGACCAGCCGAACCGCTTCACATGCGGCATCGCACCTGCGGGGATCAGCCCCATTGATCAAGCGCTCCTAGATCGCTCCCTTGAAGGTATCGCACTGGCTGACATCGCCGGTCTGCATGCCCTTCTTGAGCCAGGCCATACGCTGCTCCGAGGTGCCGTGGGTGAAGTTGCGCGATGAAACCTGGCCACGGGTCAGCGTGTCGTCGCCGATGGCGTTCGCTGCGGTGATCGCCTCCTCGGTATCGCCCTGCTCCAGCAGCTTCTCGCGATTGACGTAGTTCGCCCAGACGCCGGCATAGCAATCCGCCTGCAGCTCGACCCGCACCGAATAGGCGTTCTGCTGCTCCTGGCTCATCGTCGCGCGAGCCCGGTTGAACTCCGGCAGCACCCCGGTCTGATCCTGCACGGCGTGGCCGATCTCATGCGCGATCACATAGGCCTGCGCGAAATCGCCGGGCGCGCCGAACTGCCGGCGCAGCTGATCGTAGAAGCTGAGGTCGATGTAGACC
>JAEUMC010000106.1 GCA_016793415.1 Devosia sp.
CGACGCCTCGGGCCGGGTCCGTTTCCGGGCCATGAGCGCCGAGAAGGGCGTGTCGCCGGGCACCGTGACGCTCGATCCGCGCGTCGACGAGAAACCGACGCCTCGCCCGGCCGCGCCGGCGCCCACCCCGCCGCAGCCGGAAGAGACCGAACTGCTGGTGCCAGACCCGATCGAGCCGACGGTGATCGTCGAACGGCACGTGAAAGGCGACGCGCCGGGTGATACCGAGAAGTCGGACAAGCCCAAGCCGGAGTAGCCAGATGTTCAAGTCCGAGCTCGACCAGAGCAAGCCGTTCACGCCGTTGTCGATCGCCGTGCTGGCGGTGTCGGACACGCGGACGCTCGAGACCGATACGGCCGGCGCGCTGCTGAAGTCGCTGATGGAAGCCGACGGACACCGCTGCTTCGAGCGGGCCGTGGTGCGCGACGACATCCACCAGATCCGCGCCAAGGTGACGGAGTGGGTGGTGAACGCCGAGGTCGACGCCATCATCACCACCGGCGGCACCGGTTTTTCCGGCCGCGACGTGACCCCCGAAGCGCTTGAGCCGCTGTTCCAGAAGCGGATGGACGGGTTCTCGGTGCTGTTCCATCAGTATTCGTCGACCACGGTGGGCACCTCGACACTGCAGTCGCGCGCCACCGGTGGGCTGATCGGCGAGACCTTCGTGTTCGTGCTCCCCGGCTCGCGCGGCGCCTGCCGCGATGCCTGGGAAGGGATCCTGCGCGCCCAGCTCGACAACCGGCACAAGCCCTGCAATTTCGTCGAACTGATGCCGCGGCTGGCCGAGCGCTGAGCCGATGAAGATCCCCCTCACCCGCAAGCAGATCGCCCCGCGTAACGCCGCCGCCAAGGCGCTGCGCGAAGGGCAGTTCCAGCCCAAGGTCGAGGAGGATCCCAAGGTCTACAAGCGCAAGAAGAAGCACAAGACCGATCCGGTGCTTGACGCCGAAAAGCAGGACGGCGAACTCGAGTAACCACCGTTCGGTTAACTACTGGAATTTGCTGACTTCAAGTTCATCCTGAGATTCCGGCGGCGTCGCGAAGCCCTTCCAAAAACACGTTCATTTCGTATTCAGGCGACGCAATTCAATTGCGATGCCAACGCTCCGGTGCCACCTTGCAGCACTTGAGGGTCTTTGTTGGTCGCGCTTGCGAGGCCGGATCGTCTCACGACTTTCCTGAAAGCGCTTCAGGACGTCACATGCGGAGGGCTCCATGACTGGGTTGATCATTCTGGCGATCGTCGTCGCCGCGATCGGCTACGCGATCTTCGTCTACAACGATCTGGTGTCGAAGCGGCAGCTCAAGGAAGAGGGCTGGTCGGGCATCGATGTGCAGCTGAAGCGCCGCACCGACATGATCCCCAACCTGATGGAAACGGTGAAAGGCTATATGGGCCACGAGCGTGAAACGCTCGAAGCCGTCACCCAGGCCCGCGCTGCCGCCACTGCCGGCGCCAATGCCGGTCCGGCCGAGCGCAGTGCGCTCGAAGGCGCCTTGTCCGGAGCATTGGGAAAGCTCCTCGCCATCGCCGAGGCCTATCCGGACCTCAAGGCCAACACCACGTTCCTCGAATTCCAGAGCGCGCTGCAGAACGTCGAAGACGAAATCCAGCTGGCGCGCCGCTACTACAACGGCTCGGTGCGCAACCTGAACACGGCGGTCGAGAGCTTCCCCTCCAACGTCGTCGCCAATGCCTTCAAGTTCGAGAAGGCCGAGTATTTCGAGCTGGAGAACGAGGCCGACCGCGCCGTGCCTTCGGTGAAATTCTGACTACAACATGAGCATCGAGCGAGTGGCCACCCCCCTCCCAGCCTCCCCCACAAGGGGGGAGGCGCCGAGCGGAGGCCGTGGCGCCATCGAGCCCAGGCACCGGCCCGCACCTCCCCCCTTGTGGGGGAGACCGGGAGGGGAGTGGCAGCACGCGCTGACGGTGGTCATCGCCCTCCTCGCCCTGCTCTTCGCCCTGCCCGCCAGCGCCCGCGAAACCATCACCTCGTTCTCATCCGCCGTCACCCTCAACACCGATGGCTCGGTCGACGTCATCGAAACCATCGAGGTCAATGCCGAGGGCTATGAGATCCGCCGCGGCATCTATCGCGACATCCCGCTGATCCTGATCAATCCCGACAATTCACGGCTGCGCTCCGACCTCACGGTCAAGACGGTGCTGCGCGACGGCCGGGCCGAGCCCTATTCGCTCGAGAATATCGGGGCGGGGTTCAAGCGCATCCGCATCGGTGATGCCGATGTGCTGCTGAACTATGGCCAGCACAAGTACACCATCCACTACTCGATGAGCCGGATGGGCCGCAGTTTTGCCGATCACGACGAGCTGTTCTGGAACGCCACCGGCAATTACTGGAACTTTCCGATCGACCAGGCCGTCACCTCGATCACCCTGCCCAGGGGCGCGGTGATCGACCGGCTGGTCGGCTATACCGGTGCCGTCGGCTCGACGGAGCAGGCCGTCACCATCACGCGCACCTCCGACAATACGGCAATCTTCCGGGTGAACCGACCGCTGGCTTCAGGAGAAGGCGTCAGCGTGGCGGCATCGTTTCAGAAGGGGATCCTCGCCGAGCCGCAAGGGCTGGACCGGCTGCTCTACTGGCTGAGCGACCATCGCGACATCGTGGTGCCCGGCATCGCAGTCGGCCTGGTACTGCTCTACAACCTCATCGCCTGGAGCGCTGTGGGACGTGACCCGAAGAAGGGCACGATCATTCCGCTGTTTCACCCGCCCAAGGGGTTCTCGCCGGGGCTCGCCGAGTATGTGGACGGCATGGGGTGGCAGAAGAGCGGCTGGACCGCCTTCACCGCCTCGATCTTCGATCTCGGCGTCAAGGGCCTGGTGAAGATCGACAACCCCGGCAAGATGCTGAGCGTCACGGTGACCGGCAAGGCCCCGCCGGACGACCTCGGCCCCGCCGAGCGCCTGCTGTTCGACTACTTCAAGTCCCAGGGCAAGGTGACGGTCAACACCACCACCGGTCCCAAACTGAACGAGACGCGCGGCCAGTTCGTCTCGGCCATCGAGACCGAGAACCGGGCGGTCTATTTCCGCAACAATACCGGCTACGTGCTGGTGGGCATCGCGTTCTCCGTGGCGATCCTTCTCGCCATGGTGGTGTTCGACCTGATCGACCCGGTGACGCTGGTGTTCGCCGGCGTCGGGGCGCTGTTCCTCGGCATTCTCAGCGGCGTGCTCAGGGGGCTGTGGCGCAGTCCGATCATCGCCAAGATCGTCTTCGCGGTGTGGGCGCTGATCTTCGGCAGCAACCTGTTCGGCGCGGCGGCAAGCTTCCTCAGCGAGTTCCGCCCGGATGTGGCGCTGCTCGGCGCCGCCTCGATCATCTTCATCAACGTGATGTTCGCCGTGCTGATGCGGGCGCCGACGGTGCAGGGTCGCAAGGTCATGGACCAGCTCGACGGCTTCAAGATGTACATGAACACGGCCGAGAAGAACCGGCTGAACATGACCGACGAACCGCCGATGACGGTGGAGCGCTTCGAGCGCATCCTGCCTTACGCCATCGCACTGGGCGTCGAGAAACCGTGGTCGGAGCATTTCGAAGCGGAGCTGGCTCGGAACGCGGTCGCCGGCGCGCAAGGCAGCAGCTATTCGCCCGGCTTCTATAGCGGTCGTGACTGGTCGAGCAGTTCGGGCGGCTTTGCCAATTCGGTGTCATCGGTGGCATCAGGGATGAGCGCCGCTATGGTCGCTGCGCAGCCGAGTTCGTCGTCAGGCTCGGGCTTTTCCAGTGGCGGCGGTGGGGGCGGCGGCTCGGGTGGTGGCGGCGGCGGTGGAGGCGGCGGCGGGTGGTAGCGCCCCCGGTTTTGCTCTCCTGTCCCGGTCCAAAGATACCCCGCGCCGGTCTATCGGATGAGGACGCGCACCCCGCAATGGACAATCTCCCCTGCCCTTGCTAGGCAAACCGCGCTTTCAAACGCCCGGTCTTAAGAGATGCCCGAACTCCTCGTCGAACTGTTCTCGGAAGAAATCCCTGCGCGCATGCAGCGCAAGGCCGCCGAGGACCTGAAGAAGGCCGTGACCAATGCGCTGGTCGATGCCGGCCTCGTCTACGAGGGCGCCAAGGCGTTCGTCACGCCGCGCCGGCTGGCGCTGACCGTGACCGGGCTGCCGGCCCGTTCGCCGGACACGCGCGAAGAGCGCAAGGGCCCGCGCGTCGGCTCGCCGCAGCAGGCGATCGACGGCTTCCTCAAGGCCGCGGGGCTCAGCTCGATCGAGCAAGCCAAGATCGAGAGCGATCCGAAAAAGGGCGAGTTCTATGTCGCCCATATCGACAAGGCAGGCGCCGAGGCCACCGACATCCTCGCAACGCTCCTGCCCAAGGTGATCACCGGCTTCGACTGGCCGAAATCCATGCAGTGGGGCAATGGCGGGCTGACCTGGGTGCGGCCGCTGCGCGCCATCACCGCGACCTTCGGCACCGACAACGACGAGCCTGTCGTCATCCCATTCAAATCCAACACTGTCGCCTCGGGCCAGACCACCTTCGGCCACCGCTTCCTCGCGCCAGACGCGATCCGGGTGAAGCGCTTCGACGATTACGTGCAGGCGCTGGAGAAGGCCAAGGTCGTGCTCGACATCGACCGGCGCAAGGAAATCATCAAGGCCGATGCCGACAACCTCGCCTTCGCGCAGGGGCTGAGCGTCATCCACGACGAAGGCCTGCTGGAAGAGGTCGCCGGCCTCGTCGAGTGGCCGGTGGTGATGATGGGGTCTTTCGACCCGGCCTTCCTCGAAGTGCCCGAGGAAGTGATCATCGCCACCATCCGCGCCAACCAGAAGTGCTTCTGCTTGCGCGACAGTTCGGGGAAGCTCGCGCCGTTCTTCATCATCACCTCGAACCAGATTGCGGCCGATGGCGGCAAGACCATCGTCGCCGGCAACGAGCGCGTCATCCGAGCCCGCCTGTCGGATGCCCGGTTCTTCTACCAGACCGACCTGGCGCTGCCGCTCGAGCATGGCCTGCCCAAGCTCGAGGAAAGCGTGTTCCACGCCAAGCTGGGCACGCAGTTCCAGCGCGTCGAGCGGCTGGTGAAGCTCTCGGGCGAGATCGCCCCCAAGGTCGGGGCCAACCCTGACCTCGCCAAGCGCGCCGCGATGCTGGCCAAGGCCGACCTCACCACCGGCATGGTCGGCGAGTTCCCTGAACTGCAGGGCATCATCGGCCGTTACTATGCGTTGGCGCAGGGCGAGCCGCTGGCCATCGCCAATGCCATTGCCGACCACTACAAGCCGCTCGGCCCCACCGACCTGGTGCCCGGCGAGCCGGTCGCCATTGCGGTGGCGCTGGCCGACAAG
>JAEUMC010000117.1 GCA_016793415.1 Devosia sp.
CGACGCCTCACCCCCGCCGAAACGCCTCAGTCGCCATCTGCATGTGCCGCTTCATCTCGCGGAATGCGCCATCGCTGTCCCGCGCCACGATGCGCCCGACGATCGTCTCGTGCATCTGCTGCACTGCCGCGACTTCCTCGCGGCCGACCCGCAACTGCATGCCGCGCAGCGAGGCTTCCTGCATGGCGGTGCGGATCGATTGCACCATGTGGAGATACAGCGGGTTGCCGCTCGCCCGGGAGATGGCGACGTGCAATTCGGCATCGAGCCGGCTGTAGCGCTCGGCTTGATGCAGCGCCGCCTGCATTTCCCCTACCAGCCGCTGCATCTCCGCGGCCTCGGCTTCGCCATGCCGCTCGGCCGCCAGCGCCGCCGCCTGGCATTCGAGCCCGGTGCGCAGCTCCATCAGGTCGATCAGCGAGTTGTCGATGGTCTGCAGCGCATGGGCGAAGAACACTTCGAGCGAAGCCGGGCTCAATTCCCGCACCACCGCGCCGCGGCCGTTGAAGATCTCGATGATGCCGAGACCCCTGAGGTTCCGCAGCGCCTCGCGCACCACCGGCCGGCTGACGCCCAGGAGCTCAGTGAGCTTCGCCTCCGAAGGCAGGCTGCTCCCCGGCTGCAGCTGCTCGGCCCGGATATGTTCCAGCAACGCCGCCGAGGCGCGATCGCCCAGGGTGGCATTGTCGAGACGGCGGAGGGTCGGCGCGAGCGGTTCCATGATCCGAGAATAGGGGCTCGCCGCAACACCAGTCAATCTGTCTTACAGCTTGACAGTCTTTCATCACCTTCGCTAGCGTCCGGCCAGTTCCTTTGCCAGCGAGTAGCCGCATGCCCACCCCCGACCAGGCCCTGATCGATAGCCTCCGCACCCGCCTCAACACTTCGGTGGTCGGCGATGTGCTCGACACCCTGGGGCTGACCCACCAGTTCCTGCCGCCCGAGATCCGCGCGGTGAACCCCGAGCACGTGATGGTGGGCCGGGCGATGACCGTGCTCGAGGCCGATGCGGCCTCCGACTACGTCACCCAGGCGAACAAGACCGACTCGTTCGGGCTGATGTTCAAGGCGCTGGATTCGCTTGAGCCGGGAGAGGTCTACATCTGCACCGGGTCCTCGCCGCGCTATGCGCTGTGGGGCGAACTGATGTCGACCCGTGCCATGAGCCTGGGGGCCGCCGGCGCCGTGCTCGATGGCTTCCACCGCGATACCCGCGGTATCAAGGCGCTGGATTTCCCGGTGTTTTCCTCCGGCAGCTATGCGCAGGACCAGCGCCTGCGCGGCCGGGTGATCGACTATCGCTGCCCGATCGAGTTCGACAACGGCGTCCGCGTCGAGAATGGCGACGTGGTGTTCGGCGATATCGACGGCGTGGTGATCATCCCCGCCGCCCGCCTCACCGAGGTGGTCAAGCTGGCGCTCGCCAAGGTGGCCGGCGAAGAGCAGGTCCGCACCCTGATCGAGGCCGGCGGTACCACCGAGCAGATCTTCGCCGATACCGGGATCATGTGATGAAGAAACCGCTTCGCTCGCAGGCCTGGTTCGGCGGCACCGGCAAGGACGCCTTCATCCACCGCAGCTGGATGAAGAATTCCGGGCACCCCGAAGACATGTTCGATGGCCGCCCGGTGATCGGCATCTGCAACACCGCTTCCGACCTCACCCCCTGCAACGCGCATTTCCGCCAGTTGGTCGAGCCGATCAAGCGCGGCATCTATGAGGCCGGCGGCTTCCCGGTCGAGTTCCCGGTGTTCTCCTGCGGCGAGTCCAACCTCCGCCCCACCGCC
Source organism: Devosia sp. (assembly GCA_016793415.1). Lineage (GTDB taxonomy): Bacteria > Pseudomonadota > Alphaproteobacteria > Rhizobiales > Devosiaceae > Devosia_A. The sequence goes on from JAEUMC010000117.1 coordinate 1,788, forward strand.
ATGATGTTCCGCAACCTCGCCTCGATGGATGTCGAGGAGTCGATCCGCGGCAACCCGATCGATGGCGTCGTGCTGCTCGCCGGTTGCGACAAGACCACCCCGTCGCTGGTGATGGGCGCCGCCAGCGTCGACCTGCCCTCGATCGTCCTCAGCGGTGGCGCCATGCTTTCGGGCTGGTTCAAGGGCAAGAAGATCGGCTCGGGCACCGATGTCTGGCGCTTGAGCGAAGATGTGCGCGCCGGCGTCATCTCGATGGACGAGTTCCTCGCCGCCGAGGAATCGATGTCGCGTTCGCCCGGCCATTGCATGACCATGGGCACCGCTTCCACCATGGCCTCGATGGTCGAGGCGCTCGGCCTGTCGCTGCCCGGCAATGCCGCGATCCCCGCCGTCGATGCCCGCCGCGCCCGGCTCGCCCACCTCACCGGCCGCCGCATCGTCGAGATGGTCAACGAGGACCTGAAACTTTCGAAGATCCTGACCCGCGCCGCGTTCGAAAACGCTGTGAAGGTCAACGGCGCCATTGGCGGCTCGACTAATGCGGTGGTGCACCTCCTCGCCATTGCCGGCCGGGTCGGCGTCGAGTTCAGCCTCGACGACTGGGATCGCTTCGGCCGCGACATCCCGACGCTCGCCAACCTGATGCCTTCGGGCGAGCACCTGATGGAGGATTTCTTCTATGCCGGCGGCATCCCGGCGCTGATGCACCGCATCAGCGCCTCGCTGCGACTGGAAGCGCTGACCGTCAATGGCAGGACGGTCGGCGACAACATCGCCAATGCCGAAGTCCATCTGCCCGACGTGATCCGCCCGCTCGATCAGCCCCTGGTCGAACATGGCGGCATGGTGGTGCTGCGCGGCAACCTCGCCCCCGACGGCGCAGTGCTGAAACCCTCGGCGGCGACCCCAGCTTTGCTCGAGCATCGCGGCCCCGCCGTGGTGTTCAACGACATCGAAGACTACAAGCACCGCATCGCCGACCCCGCGCTTCAGATCACTGCCGACAGCATCATGGTGCTGCGCAATTGCGGGCCCAAGGGTTATCCCGGCATGGCCGAAGTCGGGAACATGGGGTTGCCCGCCAAGCTCTTGGAGCAAGGGGTGCGCGACATGGTGCGCATCTCCGATGCGCGGATGAGCGGCACCGCCTACGGCACCGTGGTGCTGCACGTCGCCCCCGAAGCTGCCGCGGGCGGCCCCCTGGCGCTGGTGCGCGAAGGTGACGAAATCACCCTCTCGGTCAGTCGCCGTGAGCTGACGCTGCATGTCGAGGAGGCCGAACTCTCCCGCCGCCGTGCTGAATGGCAGCCGCCGGCGGCGCTGCAGGAATCCGGCTATCGCGGCCTCTACCGCCGCCACGTCATGCAGGCCGATACCGGCGCCGATTTCGACTTCCTGCTCGGCTGCCGCGGCAGCGCCGTGCCGGAAGAGAGCCATTGATGGTTCGCCCCAAGCACCGGCGGTGCGGTAATCCTCCCCCGCGTGGCGGGGGAGGGGGACCAGCGAAGCTGGTGGAGGGGGGAGCCAGACTCACAGCGACTCTTGCCGCCCCCTCCACCACCCTTCGGGCGGTCCCCCTTGTTTGTTTGAAGCTTGGTAATGTCGGGCGTCTCCGGGCAATCCGCCTGGCGTTGGAACCCGCCAGGCGGACAGCCGGTGGAGGGGCCGTTTTCCCCAGAGCCTCAGGGGCTGCGGGGTAGCTGGGCCGCCGCCGGAAGTGTTGCATCGACCCGGATGGTTGCAGGGACTTTGGGTCCGAAGCCACAAGGATGGGTCAGATGGAACAGCTGAATATTAGCACGACGGTTGCGGGGATCGATGTGGGTAAACGCTGGCTCG
>JAEUMC010000131.1 GCA_016793415.1 Devosia sp.
CATGGTGCTGGGCACCCGCGCGGCACTCATCGATGGCGACCGGGTGCTGCTGCTGAGACACACCTACATGCCGGGCTGGCACTTCCCCGGCGGTGGGGTGGAGCCGGGCGAAACCGCCGAAGCGGCGGCGCGTCGCGAGGCCGAGGAGGAAACCGGGCTCAGGGTCGAGGGCCCGATGCGGTTGCTCGGGCTCTACCTGCACAAGCACGAGGCGACCAATCGCGACCACGTTGCAGTTTATGTCGGCCGCAGCTTCCGCGAGATCAGGCCGTTCCGGCCCAATGGCGAGATCGCCGAGATCGGCTGGTTCGCGTTCGACAAGCTGCCAGCCGACGTGAACCCCGGCACGGCCCGGCGCATCGCCGAGATCGCGTCAGGGACCGAGGATTTGCCGGGATTGTGGTAGGGCGGGGTGGGGCAACCGCGTGTGGCGATATGCGCCGGCCTCTCAGTGCTCCTCCCACCGTGAAACGGGGGAGGGGATGAGGCCAGAGGCCTCACCCCGGGGGGACCGCCGAAGGCGGTGGAGGGGCAGCAGGATGCGCCGGTGTTTGTGGCCGCCCCCTCCACCAGCTTTGCTGGTCCCCCAGCGGTGAGCGCTCATTGGCGCTCAGCCGCGACCCCGCTACGCGGTGGAGGAGCACTGAAGGGCCGGCGACTCTCCACATGAAGGGGAGGCATCGGAGCGGGAGAACGCTACGCACCCACGTCCGGCAGCGGGGCAGCCTGGCCTGGCGATTTGGCATAACCCAACGCCTCGATGATGCGTCCATCGCGCACCCGCATGAGGTTGACGCCGCGGACCGAGCCGCCATCGCCGAAGTTGAAGCGCCAGCGGATGGTGGCGTGATCGCCCATGGCGACGGTGTCCTCGACTTCGAACCAGGCCACCGGGTCGGTGGCGATGGCCTGCCAGAAGGCGAGGCAGGCATCATATCCCTCGTAGCGGGTGCCATTGGGAGCCGGCTGGATCGACTCCATGACGCAATCGGGCGCGATCAGCTCTTCGAGCAGCTTTGGCTGGTGTTCGAGGAACGCCTGGTTGAAGCGGCGCATGATTTCGGCGGTTTGGTGCAACGACATTTTCGATCTCCTGAACAGACAGGTCTGTCTAGTTGAACCATACAGACCTGTCTGGTAGTGTCAAGTCATGGAGAAAAGCGATCCTTCCGGTACGCCCGCGCGGCAACGCCTGCTCGAGACGGCGACGCGGCTGTTCTATGCGGGGGGCATCCATGCCGTGGGCATCGACCGCATCATCGCCGAGGCCGGCGTCGCCAAGGCGACGTTCTACAGCCACTTTCCATCCAAGGACGACCTGGTGGTCGCCTATCTCGAGGATCAGGATCGCATCGGTCGCGCCGCCGTTGCTGCCTTGCCTCCGCAGCCCCCGCGAAAGCGGCTCGCGGCAATCCTGGGACGGATCAGCACGGCTGCGGTGGCAGGCGACTATCGCGGCTGTCCGTTCCTCAATGCGGCGGCCGAATATGCCGATCCCGCCAGTCCGGTGCGGCGGGCGATCGACGCGCGTCGCGCCTGGTATCACGGCGTGCTGCGCGAGCAACTGGTGGCGGACGGAGATCCGGCCCCGGAGGTGAGTGCGGCGCTGCTGGTGGCGCTGTCGGATGGGCTGCTGGAGATCGCCTATCTCGACGACCCCAGGAGCGTGCCGGCGCTGATCGAGGCGGCGCTGCAGAGGTTGTTGCCGGCGCGTTGAGGCCTACTGCAGGCCGCGGGGCTCGCTACTCGAACACCGACCAGCAAATGGCGTTGCGCCGCTGCTGATCGTCTAGCACCAGCGCGCGGATCGGCTGGGGCAACTGAGCCCGCTGCCACGCACATTCGGCCCGGCGGGCCTGTTCCCGTCCGGCGTCGGGCGCTGCCGCTTCGGCCGCCCGGATCGCGTAGGCCGCCGCACCCAGGTCGTGCGCCGCGACATGCGCCACCGCGACGGCCTGACCGGCCGATAGGGCAGCGAACTTGGCGGCGCCATCGAGTTCCCGGGCCGCTGCATTGGCGACGAAGGCCATGGCGTGGGCCTGCTTCATCGGCACTTCGCCACGAATCCAGGCGTGCGTGAGTTCGATCGCCCGACGGGGACGATCATCATCGGGCCGAACGGCCTCGAAGAGGTGCAGCACATGGGTGGCGCAGGCCGCAGCCCAGGCGGCAAGCAACTGGTGATCGGCATCGGTCAGCGTGCCGCCCCGCCTGATGGTGATCAGGCGAGGGTCGCGCTCTTTGGGGAGGATCATCCGCTTGGCCCTTTCACTTCGGGACAGGGGGATATGCCACCTGCGGTTGACACAGGAAAGCCGGATGATCGGGCTCAGCGCTCCGGCAGGCCGAGTTCGACGAGGATGGCTCGGGCCCGCGCGGAGGCCTCGAGGAAGGCCGGGCTGACGTTGCGGCTGGGCGGTTCGACATTGGCGGCCGTCGAGCCGGGCCGCAATTGCAGGCCGGCGGCGAGGGCGGTCCGGGCATCGGCGGTGCGCCCGAGGCGCTGGTAGGCGATAGCCAGCATCAGGTGGCTGCGGCCCGAGGCCGGAGTGATGGCGATCGATCGCTCCAGCCATTGCGCGGCTTCCGCATCATGGCCGAGCAGCAGATGGGCCCAGCCGATGCCCAACAGCCAGGTCCAGCGGGAGACGGCCGGCGTATCGTAGCGGTCCGCCTCCTCGAACGTCGCCAGCGCGTCCTCGAAACGGCCGAGGAACAGCTGGGCAAGGCCGGTCTGATAGAGCGCCGAGCCGTTCCAGGGGTCAAAGCTCACCGCCCGGGCGCAGGCGACGAGACTGTCGACGAACTCGTTCGTGGCCGACAGGAACCGGCACTGCGCCTCGAGCACCGCGATGGAGCGCGGGCGTAGCGCCACGGCACGCCGGAGCATGTCTTCGCCGCTGGCCCGCGCTGCCGCAGCCTCGGCCTCGTCGTACCAGACCATCTGGATGCC
>JAEUMC010000157.1 GCA_016793415.1 Devosia sp.
CGCCCGCGGTGGAGAAATGGATGCCGTCATCCTTGCGCATGCGCACCTGGTTGCCGTTGAGATCCGGGCCGCGCGAGGTATAGCCGCCTTCCTCGGTGGCGAACTTCTCGTAGATGTCGAGGAACTCGGCGCCGCCGCTGAACGCGGCGAGCCGCTGGATCTCATTGACCTGGATCATCGCCTTGCCGAACTTGGGCGCCTCCATCGGCGGCAGCCCGATCCAGATGGTCGGTTTGTTGGCGGCGCGCAGCGCCTTGACCACATTGGTGACGCGCGCCGAATACTCGGTGGTCCATTCCGGCGTCAGCGAACCATAGACCTCGCCGTTGAGGCGCATCTTCTGCCGGTCGTTGATGCCGATGATGATGACGGCAATATCGAAACTGTTGGCGGCGATCTGCTCGCCGATGGTCTTGGGCCAGTCGAAGAAATCCGGCCTGACGAAGCTCGACGAGCCGACGCCCTGGGTGAGGATCGAGATGTTCGGATCTTCGGCATAGAAGCGCTCGAGCGCCTTGCCGACATCGGTCGCCATCGAGTCGCCGAACACGGCGAGCCTGGTCGCACCGACCGCCTTTTCGATCTTGGGCTTTTCCGGCGGCGGCAGCGCCGCCTTCTTCTGTTTCTTCACCACCGGCTTTTCCACCACCGGGGCTTCTTCCTGCTGCTGCTGATCGTCGCCGAACAGCAGGTCCATCAGGGTGCGGCGCTTCTTGCGCGGCGGCGGCTGTTCCTGCTGCGCCACGAGAATCCGCCCATCATCGAACTGCTGCGCGAAGGCCGGCGCCGCCTGCTCGACTTCTCGCGCCTGCACGAACATCGGCAGCATGTCGGTGAGCACCAGCGCCGCCACCACGGCGCCGACGACCCAGAGCACGAACCGGTTGGGTTTCTTCTGCATGGCAGCCATTTAGCTGACGAACGACGGTGAATTGAAGACCGCTCGCGATAAATCTACCGGGGATTGGTCCTCCACAATCCTCCTGTGCGGTGCAGGGGACGCCGAGGCATAGTGCCCTCCCCCTCGTGGGGAACCACGCGGGTCAGCAGCCGCTGGTCACTTCGCTGCCGCCACCAGCTCTTCATAGCTGTGCAACGTAATGAACCCGTCCGCCACCTCGCCCTTCGACGCCTGGAACTTGGCGTAGGCTGCCTGGCTGACCGGCCCGATGCGGCCATCGACCTTGCCCTCGTAGAGCCCGAGCTTGATCAGCGCTTCCTGGATCGCCCGGCGCTGCTCGAGGTTGGGAAACTGGGTGTCTCGCGGCCAGGCGGTGACGTACTCGCCGCGGCCCTGCAGCCTGTCCTCGAGATGCGAAATCGCCATCGCGTAGCTGTCGGAGAAATTGTAGCCCTTGAGGATCAGGTAGTTGTTCGTCATCAGGAACTTCGGCCCCTTCGCCCCGGTCGGAGCGTAGAGGAACACCGGGATCGTCGGGTCGCTGAAGGTGGCGCCGGCGACCCGCTTTACGCCCAGTTCGGTGAAGAACGAGATCGGCCGCAACTCATCGCGTGTTGCCAGCAGATAATCGAAACCATCCGGCACATCGACCTCGTAGCCCCAGTCGAGACCGGGCTTGTAGCCGAGGCCGATGATGTAGGTGGCAGAGGTCGCCAGCGCGTCGGCCAGCGAGTTCTGCAGGTCGATGGCGCCGTCGCCATCGCCGTCGGTGCCGTACTTGATGACATTGCTGGGGTTGACCTGCAGGTGGCCGATGGCGCCGGCCCAGCTGCCGACCAGTTGGGTGGCGTCGAGCGGTCCGCGCTGCACCAGCAACAGTGCCGCGATCAGGTCGGCGGTATCGCCTTCGAGCCGGACACGCCGCTGATGCACCAGCGTTGCCAGCGACGGGATGATCGGGCGGATATATTGCGGATCGCTCAGCACGCGGCCGTAATTGGTCTCGATGCCCCAGATCGAGGCCAGGAGGTAGGGGTCGACGCCGTATTTCTGGCCGATCGAATCCAGCAGCGCCTTGTTCTCGGCGATCGCTTCCTTGCCCTTGCCGAGCCGCCACTCGGTGACGCGCTTCTCGATGTAATCCCACAATGGCGTGGTGAATTCCGGCTGTGCCGTCACCAGCTCCGGCACGTTCGGATCGGGCTGCAACCCGTACATCGCCTTGGCATAGGTTTCGTGCGTGACACCCGCGGCCACCGCCGTCGCCTCGAAGTTCTTGATGAAGGACTCGAAGCTTTCGACCGGTTGAGCGAGGGCCGGCGAGATGAGACCAAGGAACGCGACGACGAAGGCGAGGTGACGTTGCATGGCGAATCGCTACCTGTTTCGTGTGGCTAAATAGCGCTCCCAGTTCAGCGCCGCGTCAACGATCTCGGTGAGGTCCTCGTGCGCCGGCCGCCAGCCGAGCACTTGCCGCACCTTGTCGGCCTTGGCGACGATCGAGGCTGGGTCGCCGGCGCGGCGCGGCTCCTCGATCACCTTGAAATCGACGCCCGACACCTGCTTGACCGTGCGCACCACGTCACGCACCGAGAAGCCGCGGCCATAGCCGCAGTTCATGGTGACGGACGCCCCGCCCCTCCTGAGGTAATCGAGCAGCAGCGCATGCGCCTCGACCAGGTCGCTCACGTGGATGTAGTCGCGCACCCCGGTGCCATCGGGGGTCGGAAAGTCGGTACCGAAGATCCCCATGCTCGACCGCTGGCCGAGCGCCGCCTGCGAGGCAACCTTGATCAGGTGCGTGGCCGTCGGCGAGGATTGGCCGCTGCGCTTTTTTGGGTCGGCGCCGGCGACGTTGAAATAGCGCAGCACGCCATAGGTCAGCGGGTGCGCCGCCGCCACGTCCGCCAGCATCAGTTCGGTCATCAGCTTGGAGCGGCCATAAGGCGACTCGGGCATCAGCTGGTTGGTTTCGGCCACCGGCTCCAGCCCGGCATTGCCATAGACTGCGGCGGTCGAGGAGAAGATGAAGTGCTTCACCCCGCCTTTCACCGCCGCCTCGATCAGGTTGCGCGAGGTCGCGGTGTTGTTGGCGTAGTATTTCAGCGGATCGCTGACCGATTCCGGCACGACGATCGAGCCGGCGAAATGCACGATCTCGGTGATCCCATGTTCGGCAATGAGCTTGCCCACCAGCTCCATATCGCCGGCATTGCCCTGAACGAAGCTCGCCCGGTGGTCGATGGCCCAGTCGAAGCCGGTGCTGAGGTTGTCGAGCACCACCACCGCCTGTCCGGCATCGGCAAGCCTGAGCACCATGTGGCTGCCGATATAGCCCGCGCCGCCTGTAACCAGAACCGTCATGGTTCAACCCCCAACACCAGAAATTAACGGCATGGACGCTATTTCGCGAGGTGCTAAGAAACGCCTTATAGCCTTCCTATAGCCTCCTCTCCCGCCGTTTTCAGGAGTCCTTGATTGCCAAATCGCGTGCGCACCGCCGTATTCCCGGTTGCGGGTCTCGGCACCCGTTTCCTGCCTGCCACCAAGGCAATGCCCAAGGAAATGCTGACGGTGGTCGACCGGCCGGTGATCCAATATGCGGTCGACGAAGCGCGCGAGGCCGGCATCGAGCACTTCGTCTTCGTCACCGGGCGCAACAAGGGCGTCATCGAAGACCATTTCGATCGTCAGTATGAGCTCGAGCATACGCTCGAGATCCGCGGCAAGACCGACGCGCTGCGCGAGTTGCAGAAGGACCTGCCCTCGGCCGGCCAGACCAGCTTCACCCGCCAGCAGGAGCCGTTGGGCCTGGGCCACGCCGTGTGGTGCGCCCGCGAGCTGGTCGGCGACCAGCCCTTCGCGCTGCTCTTGCCCGACATGGTGTTCAAGGGTGTCCCCGGCGTGCTCCGGCAGATGATGGACGCCTACGAGACCAGCGGCGGCAACGTTATCGCCGTCGAGGAGGTGCCGATGGAGGATGTTTCGTCCTACGGCGTGGTGGCGCGCGGCGCCGGTCCGGATGAAGGCTTCCGCATCACTGGCATGGTGGAAAAGCCCAAGCGCGAGGATGCGCCCTCCAACCTGATCATTTCCGGCCGCTACATCCTGCAGCCGCAGATCTTTTCGCTGATCGCCGACCAGGAGCGTGGGGCCGGCGGCGAGATCCAGCTGACCGACGCCATGCAGACGCTGATGACCCAGCAGCATTTCAGCGGCGTGAAGTACAAGGGCCAGTCCTTCGACTGCGGCTCCAAACTCGGCTTCCTTACCGCCAACGTCGCCTTCGCGCTCGACCGCCCCGATCTCTCCGCCGCGTTCCGCAAGCAGATCCGGCATCTGGTCTAGAGAGCACGCCATCGCGCCCTCCTACCGGTGGAACTTCACCCCCAGCGTCACCTGGTGCTCGTCCGTCGCCGGGTCGGGCGTTTTCTCGGTCCTGAGGAAACTGTAGTCCGCCGTGAGGTCGGTGTGCTCGTTGAGCAGGTAGTCCGCTCCCGCGCCAAAGCCCCATTTGTACTCGTCGCTGTCGATGCCCTGGTAGTGCGCCTCGCTCCATTGCGCATCGGCGCGTAGTTTCAGCCATGGGTTGACCAGGTATTCGACCTGCCCGGTGGCCGCATAGGTGAGCTTGGCGGTTGCGCCCGAGGTGGTGCCCGGCTGCGAGATCGTCGTGGTAAAGGCGCCGGTCAGGGTCAGCGTCTCGTCGGGCCGGAACGTGGCCTTGGCGTCGTACAGCACGGCGGAGAAATCGCTGAGCGTGCCATCGCTGAGATCGGTATAGCCGAGGCCGAGCGAGCCTTCGAGTTCCAGCGTTTCGCTGAACCTGGCGCTGAGCCCGCCACGGCCGGCATAGGTGACGTTGTCGAGTTTCACCAGAAGGCTTGGCGACGGCACATCGTAGGCGAGGTAATCCGCTTCCACATCGACAAAGGCGACGAGGCCGGGCGTCAGCTCATAGCCGAGCCGGGCGCCGGCGCCATAGCCCGTGGTGTTCTGGAAGGTGTTGTCCGTGGTCGAGTCGTCGTCATAGGTGGTTTCACCATAGATCTCGCGCGCCGCCCTGCCCCGCACCGCCAGGTTGAACGCGCCCAGATCGCGCGCCGCGCTGACTTCGCCATCACCCGAAATCACGATCGGCGCGGCGGCAACGTTGCTGGCGTAATCGGGCCCATCGGGCTTGTCCTGCGACGCCCGCAGGGTGCCACGGCCGGCAAGCGTGGTCAGCGCATCGAGCTTGTACTCGCCGCCGGCCGTACCGGTGATCGAGCCGATGCGCGCGCTGCCATCGACATCGTAGCCGAGCTCACCGCTCACCCCGACATCATAGCCGCCGCGGATGGTCTGGTGCTTGAGCGTCACGCTGGGCAGCGCGATCAGCTCGTAGGTCGGCGCAGCGCCGGTGCCATCATCCTTGATGCCGCCGCGCAACCCCAGGCTCCAGTCGAAGTCGAGCGATTGGTCGGGCTCATACGGCGGCGTCGCCACGCAGTTGGCGCAGTCGACCGCCGGATTCCCCAGCAGGCCGGCATTATTGGTCGTCGAGCCGTCACCGAGCAGCGTGAACTCGCCGGCAGCGGCCGGAAACGCAAGCAACGTCAGCGCCATGGCGCTGACGGCAATGCCGGCTCTCCTCGTTCGCATACGCTGCACCGCCCCGGGCGATAATGGTCAACGAACCCTTGCAGCTTATGGTTAAGGAAGCCTTGTCACGGGCAACCTTCAGGCCGCCTCCACCTTCAGCAAAGCGCCATCGGCTTCGACGATCCGCACCCGTGAACCGGCCGCGAGATCCGGGCCCTGCACCCGCCACACGGTGTCGTCGAGCGCCAGGCGGCCGATGCCGTCGCGGATCGGCTCGTCGAGCACCGCCTCCTGGCCGATGAAGCGGTGCGCCCGCTGGTTGAGGAATGGGCGGTCGGACGCCACGCCCGGGCCGCGGAACTTGAGCCACAGGCCGATGCTGCAGAGCGCCAGGACGCCGAAGATGACGAACTGCAGTGGCCAGAAGATGCTGACGAACAGCGCCAACGCCCCCGTGGCGAGCGCGGCGCCGCCGAGCCAGATCAGCACGCCGCCCGGCACCACCAGTTCCAGCGCCAGCAGCACCAGCCCAGCCACCACCCAGGACCACGCGCCGTGGCTGGCGATGAAGTCGATGACCTGCATGTGAGCCTCCTGTCAGCTCAAGTGGTGGACGGCGGACGGCCACTCTGCGGCCGGTTCGCCGGCTTGTCGCCGCCAAAGGTCTCCTTGGCGATCTCGGCGATACCGCCGATCGCGCCGATGACGCTCGATGCCTCGACCGGCAGCATCAGCACTTTCTGGTTCGGCGATTTCGCCAGCCCTTCCAGTGCCTTGATGTAGTTGTTGGCAACGAAGTAGTTGATCGCCTGCACATTGCCCGAAGCGATGGCGTTCGACACCACCTCGGTGGCCTTGGCTTCGGCTTCGGCCGAACGCTCGCGTGCCTCGGCGTCGCGGAACGCCGCTTCGCGCCGGCCCTCGGCTTCCAGCACCTGGCTCTGCTTTTGCCCCTCGGCCTGCAGGATCGCCGCCTGGCGCTTGCCTTCGGCCTCGAGGATCAATGCGCGCTTCTCGCGTTCCGCCTTCATCTGCCGGCCCATCGAGTCGACCAGGTCCTTGGGCGGATCGATGTCCTTGATCTCGATACGGGTGATCTTCAGGCCCCAGGGCGAGACCGCCGCATCCACCACCTTGAGCAGGCGCTGGTTGATGCCGTCACGGTTGGACAACAGCTCGTCGAGGTCCATCGAGCCCATCACCGAACGGATGTTGGTCATCGTCAGGTTGAGCACGGCGTGTTCGAGATGCGCCACCTCGTAGGCGGCC
>JAEUMC010000168.1 GCA_016793415.1 Devosia sp.
ACGACTTCGGTGACCGTGTGCTCGACCTGGATGCGCGGGTTCACCTCGATGAAGTAGACTTTGTTGGTGTCGGCATCGAGCCGGAATTCGCCGATGCCTGCGAGGATGCCGGGATCATCTTCATCGGGCCGCGCGCCCAGACGATGCGCGATCTCGGCAACAAGGTGGCGGCGCGCAACATGGCGATCGCCTCCAAGGTGCCGGTGGTGCCGGCCACCGAGGCGCTGCCTGATGACATGGACGAGGTCAAGCGGATGGCGGCCGAGATCGGCTATCCGCTGATGCTGAAGGCCAGCTGGGGCGGCGGTGGCCGCGGCATGCGCCGGATCATGGACGAGAAGAACCTCGTGCATGAAGTGTCCGAGGGCAAGCGCGAGGCCAAGGCGGCGTTCGGCAAGGACGAGATGTATCTCGAAAAGCTGATCGAGCGGGCCCGGCACGTCGAAGTGCAGCTGGTCGGCGACGATCACGGCAACCTGGTGCACCTGTTCGAGCGCGACTGCTCGGTGCAGCGCCGCAACCAGAAGGTGGTGGAGCGGGCCCCGGCGCCGTATCTCAGCCAGCAGGTGCGGGACGATCTGACCGGCGCGGCGATCCGGCTGGGCAAGGCCGCCAACTATCGTGGCGCCGGCACGGTCGAGTTCCTGCTCGATGCCGATACCGACAAGTTCTATTTCATCGAAGTGAACCCGCGCATCCAGGTCGAGCACACGGTGACCGAGGTGGTCACCGGCATCGACATCGTGAAGGCGCAGATCAAGCTGCTCGAAGGCGCGGTGATCGGCACGCCCGAATCCGGCGTGCCCAGGCAGGAAGACATCCGGCTCAACGGCAACGCCATCCAGTGCCGTGTCACCACCGAGGATCCGGAACAGAACTTCATTCCCGACTATGGTCGGATCACCGCCTATCGCGAAGCGACCGGGTTCGGCGTGCGCCTCGACGGCGGCACTGCCTATGCCGGCGCGGTGGTCACCCGGTTCTACGACCCGCTGCTCGAAAAGATCACCTGCTGGGCGCCGACCGCCGACGAGGCGATTGCCCGCATGCATCGTGCGCTGCGCGAGTTCCGCATCCGCGGCGTCGCCACCAACCTGGCGTTCCTCGAAAACATCATCACCCACCCCGATTTCGTCGAGAACCGCTACACGACGCGTTTCATCGATACGACGCCGGCGCTGTTCGATTTCAAGGCGCGCCAGGATCGGGCGACCAAGCTGCTGACCTATATCGCCGACGTCACCGTCAACGGCCATCCGGAAGTGCGCGACCGGCCGCGGCCGCCGGCCGATGCCGCGGCGCCGGTGGTGCCGGAATATGAGCCGCTGATCGTCGTCGAGGGGTCGAAGCAGATCCTCGACCGCGACGGGCCCAAGGGGCTGGCGCGCTGGATGAAGGCGCAGAGCCAGGTGCTGTTCACCGACACCACGATGCGCGATGCGCACCAGTCGCTGCTGGCCACGCGCATGCGCTCGTTCGATATCACCCGCATCGCGCGCTCCTACAGCCGCGGGCTGCCCAACCTGTTCTCGCTCGAATGCTGGGGCGGTGCGACGTTCGACGTGTCGATGCGGTTCCTCAACGAGGATCCGTGGGAGCGGCTGGCTGCGGTGCGCGAGGGCGCGCCGAACATCCTGACGCAGATGCTGCTGCGCGGCTCGAACGGCGTCGGCTACACCAACTACCCCGACAACGTGGTGAAGTTCTTCGTCCGTGAGGCGGCGAAGGGCGGGGTCGATGTGTTCCGCGTGTTCGACTGCCTCAACTGGGTGGAGAACATGCGCGTCTCGATCGACGCGGTGATCGAGGCCGACAAGGTGGCCGAAGGCGCCATCTGCTACACCGGCGACCTGCTCGACCCCGATCGGGCCAAGTACGACCTCAAATACTATGTCGGGCTCGCTAAAGAGCTCGAAGCCGCCGGCGCGCATGTGCTGGGGCTCAAGGACATGGCGGGGCTGTTGAAGCCTACCGCGGCCAAGAAGCTGATCGAGACGCTGAAAGAGGAGATCGGCCTGCCGATCCACCTCCACACCCACGATACCTCGGGCGCTGCTTCCGCGACGATCATGGCGGCGGTGGAAGCGGGCGTCGACGCAGTGGATGCGGCGATGGACGCGCTCAGCGGCACCACCTCGCAGCCGACGCTCGGTTCACTCGTCGCGGCGCTC
>JAEUMC010000025.1 GCA_016793415.1 Devosia sp.
GGTGATGATCTTCAAGGACGAGCCGGACGTTGCCGATCTCTATCGGCAGATGGGCACGATGCTGCGCAAGCTCCACTCCGTGCCGGTGCCGGGCGGCTATGGCGCCTTCGGCGAGCAAGGCGTGGTCGACCCGTCGGCGACCAACAGCGAATACCTCAACCGGCGCTTCGCCTACAGCATCGGCCGGTTCCGCCACTTCGGCGGCGGCGAGGCGCTGGCGCAGCGGCTCGAAGCCATCTTCGCGGCCCATGCCGATGTCATCGCCGAAAGCCGCGGTGCCGTCTTCGCCCACGACGATTTTCAGCCGCACAACCTGCTGGGTGAGCGCGATGCAGCGGGGCGGCTGCAGCTGACCGGGCTGCTCGACTATGGCAATGCCCGGGCCTCGGATGCGGTATGCGACCTCGCCAAGGCGTTGTTCTGCTCCGAGCACGACGCGCCGGGTTCCACCCCGCACATTCGCGCCGGCTATGGCGAGATCGACCACTCGGACCCCGATGCGGCGCTGTGGATCTACACATTGGTCCACCGCGTCACCATGTGGATGTGGCTGCGGCATACCGGCTACATCCGCGACGGCGAGCACAACCCGCTGATCGACGACCTCATACACATGGCGGAAGCCGGGACCCATACGACTTGACCATCACCACCGAAGCTGAACTCGAAAAGCTCAAGGCCATCGGCCGCATCTGTGCGGTGGCCCGCGACGCCATGGCAGCTGCGCTGGCGCCGGGGATCACTACGCAGGAGCTCGACGATATCGGCCGCCGTATCCTCGATGCGGCGGGGGCGCGCTCGGCGCCGGAGATCACCTATGATTTCCCCGGCGCCACCTGCATCTCGGTGAACGAGGAGATCGCACACGGCATCCCGGGCAGCCGGGTGATCAACGCCGGAGACCTGGTGAACATCGACGTCTCGGCCGAGCTCAACGGGGTATTCGCCGATACCGGTGCCTCGTTCATCGTGCCGGAGGCCGATCCGCGCCTGGTGGCGCTCTGCCGCGACGGCAAGCGCGCCATGTGGGAAGGGATCAGGGCCGTGAAGACCGGTGCGCCATTCGCCGGCATCGGCAATGCCATCGGAACGTTCGCGCGGAAGAATCGCTACACCCTGATCCAGAACCTCGCCAGCCATGGCGTTGGCGACAGCCTGCATGACGAGCCGGGGGAAATATCCACCTGGCCCGACAAGTCGGAACGCCGGGTGATCACCGAGGGGCTGGTGTTCACGGTGGAGCCGTTCCTGTCGCTCGGCGGCCGGATGGCCGAGCAGCGCGACGAGGATGACGAATGGACGCTGGTGGCGGACCCGCCGGCCCCGTGCGTGCAATACGAGCACACGATCGTCGCGACACGTCGTGGCGCGATTGTGGTGACCGCGGCATAAGTGCGGCGCTGCGCTGAATGGTTTCTGAAGGGTCGGTTCCAAACGCGTTCAAAATCAGTGCGCTAGGGTTAATTCAACGCTGCAGATGCAGCACTGACCAGAAACCCAAGGACTACCGAAAATGACCGTTCTCAACACCCTTCGGCAAACCGGCCGCGCCGCGGTACTTGCCGTCGTCCTCGCCGGCACCGCCCTGAGTGCGGTCCCCGTGCAGGCGGCCCCGAACATGGGCGGCTTCTCGCTCGACGTGAAGCCGCAGGGCGGCGACCAGAAGCAGCTGCAGCAGTTCAAGAAGAAGAACTTCGGCCCGAACGACTTCTTCAACTGGTGCCTGACCGACAAGCAGATCCGCAAGGGCCTCAAGGCCTACGGCTTCTTCGATGTCGAGATCGTCGACTACCTCAGCAAGAACCGCGTCCGGGTCGAAGCAGGCTACGACGACTGGTACTACTCGATGCGCATCAACCGCTGCTCGGGCATGGTCGACCGTATCAAGAAGCTCGACCCGATCGACGAGGAAGACGATTGGGGCGACGACGACTGGTACCCGACGCCGTACTGATCGAGACAGGGCAGGGGCCGGAAACGGCCCCTGTTCTTTTGGTCTGGTGCATCTCCCAAACGCGCGGAACTGCCCCTCACCCTGACCCTCTCCCCAGAGGGAGAGGGGACGCGAGACCACCGGCGGTGCCACATCGCCCCCTCTCCCCTCTGGGGAGGGGGCGGGGTGAGGGGCAGCGCATCCAATGACTAGAGATCGACGCGCCGGAACAGCCACCACGGCATCTCGCGCACGATGCGCATGATCAACCGCCAGCGGCGCGGGGCGTATTGCACCGGGCCACCATGGTCCGCAGCGCGCCGCACCAGGCGAGCGACCTCATCGGCTGAGCTCAGCCGGCGGCCGGGCGGGCTGTTTGCCGTCATCGCCGTCGCGGTCGGCCCGGGCTTTACCACCACGGCACGCGGCCCCGCGGTGCCCGGCATCGCGGCGAAGCGATGGGCAATGCCTTCGACCAGCGTCTCGATGCCGGCCTTGGTCGAGGCGTAGATGAAGTTCTTGCGTCGGCCGCGGTCACCGGCGACCGAACCGAGTACCACCAACGCGCCGTGGCCCTGTGACTCGAGCAGGTTGGCGGCCGCCAGCGACCACAAGGCGGTGGAGGTGTAGTTGGTCGCCATCATCTGCGCGGCGATCGCAAGCTCGGCGGCGGCGAC
>JAEUMC010000262.1 GCA_016793415.1 Devosia sp.
GTCGCGTGTTATTTCATCTCGGTGCTGGGCGACCCCGCCACCTCGACCTCGCTGTTCTTCCCGTTCGTCAAAGGGCTAGCAGTGAACCTGGGCTGGTTCTTCGTGCTGTTCGGCGCCTTTGTCGTGGTCGCCGCCGGCAACTCGGTGAACCTCACCGACGGCCTCGATGGTCTCGCCATCGTGCCGGTGATGGTGGCGGCCGCCTGCTTCGGCCTCATCGCCTACCTCGTCGGCTCGGCCACTTTCTCGGAATACCTGTTCCTCAACCCGGTCCCCGGCACTGCCGAACTCTCGGTGGTGTGTGGTGCGCTGATCGGCGCCGGCCTCGGCTTTCTGTGGTTCAACGCCCCGCCGGCGCAGATCTTCATGGGCGATACCGGTTCGCTGGCGCTCGGCGGCGCACTGGGCACCATCGCGGTCGCCACCAAGCACGAGATCGTGCTGGCCATCATCGGTGGGCTGTTCGTGCTCGAAGCGGTGTCGGTGATCGTCCAGGTGGTGTCGTTCAAGCTCACCGGCAAGCGCGTGTTCAAGATGGCGCCGATCCACCACCATTTCGAGATGATGGGCTGGACCGAGAGCCAGGTGGTGATCCGCTTCTGGATCATCAGTTTCGTCCTGGCGCTGATCGGGCTCAGCTCGCTGAAGCTGCGCTAGTACGCATCGCTGTCGAGGGGGACGCGAAGCGGAGGGGTGCAGCACCTCCGGACGTCATTCCTGCCTGCGCGGGATGACGCCGATGGGTAGGGCCCCGGACGGGCACCGCCGCGACGGCGACACATCGCCTGGTGCCTTGAAGCGTCACCCGACTCGCAAAACGCGAGTGTCGTTGCGAACTTGGTAACCAACCGGGCGCTACAATTTGCATCTAGTTGTGCGTACGGGAGGCCGTCCGGATCAGGCGGCATCAAGGCATGTTTTCACGCGAGCGTAAGACCCCCATCGCCGAGTGGTGGTGGACGATCGACAAGTCGTTGCTTGCGGCGCTGATCCTGCTGCTGCTGGTCGGAGTGCTGCTGAGCTTTGCGGCGAGCCCGCCGGTGGCCGAACGGCTGGGGCTCGGGCCATGGCACTTCATCATCCGCCAGGCGATCTTCGCGGCGCTTGCGGTGCCGGTGATGATCGCGGCATCGATGCTGCCGCATCGGGCGGCGCGCATCGCAGCGCTCGGCGTGCTGGTCGTTTCCATCATCATGCTATGGCTGACCCTCAAGTTCGGCGTCGAGGTGAAGGGCGCCAAGCGCTGGATCTCGATCGCCGGCAACACCGTGCAGCCCTCCGAGTTCGTCAAGCCGGCCTTCGCCGTCATCGGCGCCTGGCTGTTCTCTGAGAGCATGAAGCGGCCGGGCGTGCCGGCGCGCCTTATCGCCACCGGCATCATGCTGATGATCGTCGGCGGCCTGCTGCTGCAGCCCGATATCGGGCAAACGGCGCTGGTGCTCGCTACCTGGGGCGTGCTGCTGTTCCTCTCCGGCATCTCGTGGTTCGTGATATTCGGGCTGGGCGCTGCGGGCGTCGGCCTCTTGTTCGCCGCCTACATGTTCTTCCCGCACTTCGCCAAGCGCATCGACAGCTTTCTCAATCCGGAAGGCGGCAACACCTACCAGGTCGACAGGGCACTGAGTTCGCTGCTCGAAGGTGGCTGGTTCGGTCGCGGCCCGGGTGAGTCGTTCGCCAACAAGCGTATTCCCGACGCCCATGCCGACTATGTGTTCTCGGCGGCGGCGGGCGAGTTCGGCGTGCTGTTCTGCCTGTTCCTCGTGGCGCTGGTCGCCTTCATCGTGATCAAGGCGCTGATCGGGGCGCAGCAGCAGTCGAGCCTGTTTTCGCGGCTTGCTGCCTCGACCCTGGCGATCCAGTTCGGCCTGCAGTGCGCCATCAACCTCGCGGTCAATCTCAGCCTGATCCCGCCCAAGGGCATGACGCTGCCGTTCGTCTCCTATGGCGGCACCTCGATGCTGGCCATCGCCTTCGCCATGGGGCTGATGCTGGCGCTGACCCGCAAGAAGCCGGAAGAGCGCCTCGCGACCGGGCTTCCCGTCTATCGCAGCGGAGTGCTATCCCCCGCCGAATGAGCAGATTCGTCCTTATGGCCGGCGGTACGGGAGGCCATCTCTTCCCGGCAATGGCGTTGGCGCAGGAACTGCGCCGGCGTGGTCACGACATCCAGTTGATGACCGACCATCGCGTCGCCTCCTATGGCGACGGTTTTCCGGCCAGCGCCACCCACATCGTGCCGTCGGCGACGCCGTCGGTCAGCAACCCGATCCGCTTCGTCACCGCCGGGTTCAAGATCCTCGGTGGCATCGGCGTCGCGCATGGCGCGCTCGGGCGGATCAGGCCCGACGCGGTGATCGGCTTCGGCGGCTACCCGGTGTTCCCGCCGTTCGTCGCGGCGAGCCTGCGTGGCATCCCCGGGATCCTGCACGAACAG
>JAEUMC010000296.1 GCA_016793415.1 Devosia sp.
GGTCCGCTACCCTCCCCACGCGGGGAGGGATGATCGTGCCGACTGCCCGATTCCAGCGCACCGAGACACCCGTAAATTGATTCCCACTTCGCCCAGCATTCCCCGGCGTCTCCGCGTCGAATGGACCGACTCATCGACGCTCCTCCAGCCCGTGGTACTATCTCCCCGTCGTCACCAACTTCCGCGGCGTACTGACGAGGTGCGGGTGACGAAGATGGGGGAGCGGTGGTCGCACCGCTCTGCGTCCGGCCTTCGGGAGCCCGGCACCTCAAGTGCTCGTCCCCGACCATTCGCAAAATCCCATCGCGGAGGGAAAGGGCGGATCGTTCGCCCGAAGCTCCAGACCAGCGCCGCGCCGGCAGTGAAGGAACTGGGCCGGGGTCCCATGTCGAAGCCTTAGCACCCGGATCGCGAGGCGGGACCATCGGTCCCATAACTCGCCGGACTACCGGCTGGACCTGACGGTCCCGCCTCGCCGCTCTTTACCCCCAGCGGGGGAAGGAGCGTCCACCGAGGCCGGTGCAAACCCGGCCAGGGCTTCCGCTCGCCCAAAGTTGACTTCCCCTCCCCTCCCAGCAACAAACCGGACATGACTCTCAGCCAGATCTCTACCCCCCTCACCCGCGACCAGGCCTGGACCCTCGTCGACGCCGTGATGGAACTGGGCGACCTCGCCCTCACCGCCTCGGCGCACGAAGACACGTCCACGGGCGAATGGGTGTTCGAGGCGACCTGCGAGATGCTGCCAGACCTCCTCGCCTTCGAAGAGCTGGCGCGCACGACGCTCGGCGGCGAGGTCGACTTCACCATTACGCCCATCGACCCCGAAGTGAACTGGGTCGCCAAGTCGCTGGAGGGCCTGCACCCAGTCACCTCCGGCGGCTTCTACGTCTACGGCAGCCACAGCGAAGGGGCAGCGCCCCGCGCCGGCGCCATCCCGCTCCGCATCGAAGCCGCACAGGCCTTCGGCACCGGGCATCATGAGACCACCACCGGCTGTCTCGAAGCCATCGACCGGGCCCTGAAGCGCAAGCGCTTCCGCGCCATGCTCGATGTCGGCACCGGCACCGGCGTCCTCGCCATCGCGCTCGCCAAGCGTACCCACCTGCCGGTGCTGGCCAGCGACATCGACCCGATCGCCGTGACCACCACGGTGGAGAACGCCCGCGACAACGGCGTCGGCCGCTACATCATTGCCTTCGAGGCGACCGGCCTCGATCACCGCCAGATCGCCAACGGCGCGCCTTACGACCTGGTGGTCGCCAATATCCTTGCCGGCCCGCTGGTGTCGCTGGCGCCGGGCATGCGCAAGGTCACAGCCATCGGTGCCACGGTGATCCTTTCGGGTATCCTCAACACCCAGGCCAACCGGGTGATCTCGGCCTACTCGCAGCAGGGCATCGTCTTGCGTCAGCGCATCGTCAAGAAGGAATGGACGACGCTGGTGCTGGAGCGGGTGTAGGCCGAAGCATCACTGGCTCCCCTACCCCCACCCTTGATCCCTCCCCACAAGGGGGAGGGAGACGACGGCCGCCCAATCTCGGTACTTGCCTCTCCCTCCCCCTTGTGGGGAGGGCAGCAAAGCTTGTGAGCGAAGCGAACTAGCGACGCTGGGTGGGGGTGCGGAGCCACCGGCGTCCAGGAATCACCCAAAGCAAAGTCCCCGAACCTCACGATCCGGGGACTCATCAAAACGGCTAGCCAAACCCCGCGCTGACGCGCGTCGGTTTTAGTTCGGGCGCTTGGTCAGCGCGCCGAGCAGCAGGTGTTCACGGCTGCGACCGACGCTGCGGGTGGCCTCGCGGCCCCGCGCTTCGATGACGCTGCCGAGCGCCTTGCGGAAATCGTTCTTGCTCTCGGGCATCTTGTTCTCCCGGTTCCTTCACTTCAGTCGAGCTTCTCTCGACGGTCGGTATGTAGTGCGGACAGCGTCCGCGGGTAAGTCGTTGTTGCGAAAGGCAGCCATGCCAATTGTGCAAGGCGGCTTAACAACGGGTGAATCGGCTCAGCGCCGCCACTCGTCCCGCACCGGGTAGGCCCGGAGATATTCGGTGATGTGACGCTGCGCCTGCTTGGTGCGGCCTTCGATCATCGAATCGAACACCCGGCGGAAGAGGGTCTTTCGTTCGGTCATTTGATACTCCCTGAAGGAGCCCCGGCGTGCCAATGCCACCAGGCCGCTGAACCGGGAATGAATGGCAGGGCCGGCCTTGGGAACCGGCGACGATGCTGTTAGGGTCCGCGCCATTCCATTTTCCGGCAAATCATCATGACCGACAGCGACTTCGCCCCGACCGTCTACCAGAGCTTCGATATCCGCACCGATCCCAAGACGGTGGCGCCGCGCCTCAAGGCGTTGCGCGCCGCGATGCGGGATGCCGGAGTCGATGCCTTCCTGGTGCCGCGCACCGATGCGCATCGCGGCGAGATGGTGCCCGAGAGCGAGGCGCGCCTCGCCTATGTCACCAGCTTCACCGGTTCGGCTGGCCTCGCCATCGTCGGCGCGAAGAAGGCAGCGCTGTTCGTCGATGGCCGCTACACCCTGCAGGCGCCGGCCGAGACCGACACCAAACTGATCACCGTGCTGGAAGCCAGCCAAGGCGGCCTGTCGCCAAAACTCGCCGATTTCGTGCCCAAGGGTGGCAAGCTCGGATTTGACCCGTGGCTCCATACCCCGAGCGAGGTTGCCGACCTCGAAAAGAAGCTGAGCGGCAAGGCGACGCTGGTGCCGGTGGCGAACCTTGTCGACCAGACCTGGGCGGATCGCCCTGCCCCACCCAACGCCGCCATCGAGTTCCTCGGCCACAATCGCGCCGGCAAGACCGCGCCCGACAAGCTGGCCGAGATTCGCGCCACCATGGGCGAGGACAATGCCGATGCCCTGGTGCTGACGGTGCCGGAATCGATCAACTGGCTGTTCAACCTGCGCGGCCGCGATGTGCCGCACGTGCCGGTGGTGCTGTGCTTTGCACTGGTGCCGAAATCCGGCATGCCGACGCTGTTCTTCAACAAGGAAAAGATCACGCCCGAACTGCGCCACGGCCTCGAGGGGCTGGCCAAGGTCGCCGACGTCGCCACGATGGTCGCAGCGCTGCGAAAACTGGGCGCCGGCGACAAGCGGGTGATGCTCGACCCGGCAACCGTGCCGGTGGCGGTCGCCAACGCCATCAGCGGCGTCAGCGAAGCCAAGCTGATCGAGCGGCGCGACCCGGTGCTATTGCCCAAGGCGAGGAAGAACGAGGCCGAGCTCGCCGGCATGCGCGAAGCGCACAAGATCGATGGCGTGGCAATGGCCCGGTTCCTCCACTGGTTCGACCAGGAGGCTCCCAAGGGCAAGCTCGACGAGATCGGCATCGCCACCGCGCTCGAGAGCTTCCGGCGCGAGGAATCGGGGCTGGTCGATGTCAGCTTCGACACCATCTCGGGCGCCGGCCCGAATGGCGCGGTGATCCACTACCGCGTCGACGAGAAGACCAACCGCCAGTTGAAGCCCGGCGAGCTGATGCTGGTCGACTCGGGCGCGCAATACCTGTCAGGCACCACCGACATCACCCGCACCATGTTCACCGGCAAGGCCACCGCCGAGCAGAAGGACCGCTTCACCCGAGTGCTGCGCGGCATGATGGCGATCTCGATGACCCGCTTCCCCAAGGGCACCACGGGCGCGCAGCTCGACGTTCTGGCGCGGCAGTTCCTGTGGGAGGATGGGGTCAACTACAACCACGGCACCGGCCACGGCGTCGGCGCCTTCCTCTCGGTGCATGAAGGCCCGATCGGCATTTCGAGCCGCTATTCGGTGCCGTTCGAAGCGGGGATGATCACCTCGAACGAGCCCGGCTACTACAAGGCGGGCGCCTACGGCATCCGCATCGAGAACCTGCTGGTGGTGCAGGAGAGCGCTGTCGGCGGCGAAGGCAAGTTCCTCGAGTTCGAAACCCTGACCCTCGCTCCCATCGACCTCAGGCTGATCGACGACAAGCAACTGACCGGGCCGGAAAAGGCCTGGCTCAATGCCTACCACAAGCGGGTGTTCAAGGAGATCGGCCCACAGCTCAAGGGCGAAGCCAAGGCCTGGCTGAAGGAAGCGACACGGGAGATCTGAGGCTCGAGGCGAAGGCACGACCGCCGGTGGCTGGTGGACCCCCACCCCTGTCCCCTCCCCCTAAACATGGGGAGGGAGACCAAAACACTGATATCGAGGTTAGCGTCTCCCTCCCCATTCCGCGGACGCTATTGCGTCCGCTAGGGGGGAGGGATCAAGGGTGGGGGTCAGCCCGCACCGGCGTGCGAGTTACCGCCGCCCCTCAGTTCACACTGAACGGATCATATTGCAGCAGCCAGGACAGCAGCCAGTTCTGGCTGCCGGCGAGTGAGGCGACGTCTTCGACCTTCCAGCCGTCGGCCTCGCGCACCATGGCGACGCTGATCAGGCTCAGGTGATCGAAATTGTGGAAGCTCACCGTGACGACGGCGCGGTCGCCGTTCAGGACCGGCTCGCTGATCACCACGTCGAGCAGCAGCGAGTTCTGCCCCTCGATGAACGGATCGAACGCCAGCATGTCCGGCGCGTCCGGATCGACCGCGGCCCCCTTCTGGTCGACGCCCTGTCGCTCGATATTGGCGGCGTAGAGGTCCTTGAGGCGAGACGAGTAGAACTTCTCGAGCCCATCCGCGTGCTTCTCGCCGGCGCTGTAGGGCTGGTAGATCGCCTCGACCAGCGCCTTGGGATTGTCATAGGCGCTGGCCGCAGCGGTAAAGCCGATGATCAGCAGAAGACTTGCAATGATGCGCCGCATGACCGCCCCGTTATGCCCAGTTTCGATTGCACTCGGCTAGCAACGGGTTTGGGCGCATTGAGGGCTGCGCCGTGCCGCAATCAAGGCAGCGGCGACTGCAGGATATCGAGCAGGTCGTAACTGTAGTCGGCGCTGCCGCCCCACACGTCATCGATCTTCCAGCCATCCTCGTTGACCAGCAGGAAACCGAGTTCCTGCGGCGTGTCGAAGTTACGGAAGGTGACTTTCACCACGGCCTTGCCACCCGCGATGTAGGGTTCGCCGATCACCAGATCGCTGACCTGGTAGTCCTGCCCGTTGATATAGGGCCCGAAATCGATCCGGCCGATCTCGCCATTGGCTTCCTGCTGATCCTTCTCGAACAGCCCGTTGAGCCGTTCGCTCTGCAGCGCCGTCTCGTCCGGCGGGAAATCATTGGGCGGCATGTAGCCGGCATAGAGCGCCTCGAGCAGCGCCTTGGGGTCGGAATACGATTGCGCAAAGGCCGGCTGTACCAGCAGCAGCGCGGCGACAACAATCAGCAGGCGCATGGCCATCCCCTCAGTTGAACCAGAACGCATAGCCGAGCCACTGCTGTCCAAAGGCGGTCCACAATTCTCTAAAGCTAGCATCGCTGGCAATCGGCCCATCGCGAAGATAGGGCAAAGCGTCCTGGCCGGTGAACATCAGCACAGGGTCGGTATGCCCGGCAGTCTCGAAATAGCTCCTCAGATCCAGGCCGCGCGCAAAGCGCCAATGCGGAATGAGCAGCTTGCCGTCAAACACCTTATCGACCGTATCGAGGGTGGCGAGCCACGCCTTGATCTGCGCATCGGTGATGCCACGCCCGCCGAGCACACTCCTTTGGTGCGGATTGGGCAGCAGTTCTTGATTGTTGTCGGTTTCGCTGAGGATGGCCTGCCAGTTCTGCCGCGACAGCGAGGTGATGCTCTTAAGACGCGTATAGACGTTCTTCAGCCGATCGCGGTCAACCACCTGCCAGTTCATGGCATGGAACGCGGCCACCATGTCGACGATCATGAGCATGTCGTCCGGCGAGATGTAGTCGTACTGTCCTCTCGGCCTGAGCGGCTCGATGTGACCTGACATCTCGAGCCCGGCCTTCGGAAAGAAGTGCGGCAGGGCGGTATCCAGCAGCGTGTGGAAATCGTGCGCGAGAAGGAAATCTGCCTCCAGCGCGATGACGTTGGAGTACCCGGCAAGCCAGATGGCGTCGGCACGGTCCAGCCCGATTACCAGGCTCGGCTCGGCGTCGGGGTCGCTTGAAGCGGCTGCGCCCGGGATGCGCGTGATGCCCAGCGCCATGCCGAGCATAACTCCGACATTCTCCCCCTCCCCGCTCCTGCCGTCGCCGTCGATATCAACGCGCACCTTCATGACATCCACGGGAATGACATAGTCCCCGGCAACCCCCGCCTCGATCAGCGTCTTCTGTGCTTCATCCAGATCCGAACTGAGATCATCGAGAATGCCGCGCAGCTTCTCATAGTCGAGCGGTTCGGGCGTCGGATTCGTAGGCACAGGAACAAGCAACGGGTTGCGCAAAGGCCACCATGCCGACTCCGGCACAGTAAAACCGTGGCGGTAGAGCCCCTGTCCAAAACGCTCGATGCCTTGCACGAACTGCAGCAGGCCCATGCCGAAACGGGATTCGGCATCGGTGCCCGAGGCAAGCTCGGAGATACCGGCAGAAGCGGTGCCAGCGTAGAGGTGGCGTAGCGCGATATCAGCCCCTTCGCCGGCCACCGCTGGAACAACGAGAGCAGCGGCCAGCATCGCAGTCGTCAATCTCAGCATCTGTCCCCCAAGAGGTATCAAGCTATCTGGCGGCACGTTTGGCCGCTCATCTTCGCCCAATACCATGACACTGAACTATCGAGCTTGCCTATATTTGCCGGCGAGACCTCAGTTGAACCAGAAGACGTAGCCGATCAGCGCGTCGCCGAATACTGCATTGGCCTCGGCGAACGACTCGGCGCTGGCGATCGGGCCGTCCTTGAGGAAGGGCAGCGCATCGTAGCCGGTGATCAGCATGACCAGGTCAGTCTTCTTGGCGGTCTCGAAATAAGCCTTGAGGTCGAAGCCTTTCTGGAAGCGCCAATGCGGCAGCAGCAGCTTGCCGTCGAGGATCAGGTCGGCAGTGTCGAGCGTCGCCATCCAGGCCTGCACCTGCGCGTCGGTGATCTTGGCGTCAGGCGTGATGCCGGTCTGCTTCGGGCTCGGCAGCAGTTCGCGGTTGTCGTCGGTTTCGGCGAGGATCGCCTCCCAGTTGCGGCGGGATAGCCCGGTGATCGCCTTGAAACGGGCCAGCACGCGCTTCAGCCGGTCCGCATCGGTCACCGGCCAGTTGAGGTGGTGGATCGCCGCCAGCGCATCGGCAATGGCGTTGTCCGACTCCGGATCGAGCATCAGCGTACCGGTGGAGCGGGTATATTCCTGCATCGGCAGGCCGGCGCGCGGGAACAGCCGGTGGAAGGTGGTGTCGAACAGCGCGCGGAAATCGTGCGCCAGGAGGAAATCGGCCTGCGCCGCCAGTACCTGCGAATAGCCGGCGAGCCAGATCGCGTCGGCGCGGTCGAAGCCGATGGTGGAATCGGGCGGTGTGGGCGGGGTCGGGGCCGGCGCACCAGGGTCGGTCGGCCCGGGCACCGTCGCGGCGCCGAACATGGCGTTGAGCACGTTGCCGATGCTCTCGGTTTCGCTGCCCTTGCCGTCGCCGTCGAGGTCGATCCGTACCTTCAGCACTTCCACCGGCACCACATAGTCGCCGGTTTCACCGGCGGTCAGCAGCGCATCGCGCGCCGCATCCATGTCGTCGACCAGCAGCTGCAGGATGGCGCGGAACTTGTCGTAATCGAGCGGCTCGGGATTGGGGTTGACCGGCACCGGCATCGCCAATGGCGCGCCCATGATCGGGCCCGCATCGGGCGAGGCGAAGCCATGGCGGTAGAGCCCCTGAGCGAAATGCTCGACGCCCTGGATGAAACTCAGGAGCCCGACACCGAAGCGCCCCTCGAGATCCTGCCGCTCGTAGAACGGCTTCAGCTCGGTGAGCCCCTGCCCGATCGTTCCCTCATAAAGGTGCTTGCGCGCGACATCGCCGGCCTCGTCGGCCAGCACCGGGAAGGACAGCGCCGCGCACAATACGACAGTCGCCAGTTTCAGCATCCCGGATACTCCCCTGTGAGCGCCATCAGGAAGGCTGCAGCCTTCCCGTTCGAAAGCGCGACAAACAACAGCTATTTCGCGGCCAACTCAAGCCATTGATCTTCGTCGAGAATAAGGATGCCGAGGGCCTGTGCATCCTTGAGCTTGGAGCCAGCGCCGGGGCCGGCGACGAGAATGTCGGTATTCTTGGACACCGAACCCGCCACCTTGGCGCCAAGCCGCTCCGCCATCGCCTTGGCTTCGCCGCGTGTCAGCTTTTCGAGGCTACCGGTGAACACCACGGTTTTGCCGGCGACCTCACTGGTCGCCGAAACGGTTACCACGTAAGGCACCGGCTTCACCTCGGCGAGCAGGCTGTCCAGCACTGCGACGTTGCGCTCGTTCCCAAAGAAATCGCGCAGCGTCTCCCACACCGTGTCGCCGATGCCGTTCACCGAGGGGAACACCTCATGCAGGTTGCCGCCCGCTGCAGCGGCTTCGAGCCCCTTCTCGCGCAGCGCCTCGATGGTCGAGAACGTCTTGGCCAGCACGGCCGCCGTAGTCTCGCCGATATGGCGGATGCCGAGTGCGAAGATGAAGCGGTCGAGCTCGGGCGCCCGCCGGGCGTCGATGGCGGCCAACAGCTTGTCGAGCCCCTCGAAGCTGCGCTCCTCGACCGAGCGGGAACTCTTGCGCACCTTGCCGGCCGCTTCGTCGCGCAGGCGGGATTGCTCTTCGCGACGCGCGGCAAACGCTGCCTGTACCTCGGTGCGGCGATCGCGCAGGGTGAAGATGT
This sequence comes from Devosia sp., assembly GCA_016793415.1. Taxonomy (GTDB): domain Bacteria; phylum Pseudomonadota; class Alphaproteobacteria; order Rhizobiales; family Devosiaceae; genus Devosia_A. The sequence goes on from JAEUMC010000296.1 coordinate 8,740, forward strand.
CGGCGGCCGTCTTCACGAGGCCCGAGTTGAACAGCAGGTCGATATTCTCGGCCCCCAACCCCTCGATATCGAGCGCCCCACGCGACACGAAATGCTTGAGCTGCTCGACCGCCTGGGCGGCGCAGATCAGCTCGCCGGTGCAGCGACGACGCGAATCTTCCTTGCCGGTCTTCTCATTGAGCTCGCGCGTCGCGGGCGAACCGCAGACCGGACAGACATGCGGGAACACATAGGGCACAGCGTCTGCCGGGCGCTTTTCCAGCACCACCCGAACGATCTGCGGGATCACGTCGCCGGCCCGCTGGATCACCACGGTGTCGCCGATGCGCACATCGATCGGCTCATCACCGCGAATGGGCAGCCCGTTGCTGTCGATGCCGGCGATATAGTCCTCGTTGTGGAGCGTCACGTTCTCCACGACGACGCCCCCGACGCCCACCGGTGCCAACCGCGCCACCGGCGCCAGCGTGCCGGTGCGGCCGACCTGGATGTCGATGGCGCGAATAGTGGTCGTGGCCTGCTCGGCGGCGAACTTATGCGCCACGGCCCAGCGCGGCTCGCCGCTCGAAAAGCCCCAGCGCCGCTGCAGTTCCAGGTTGTCGACCTTGTAGACCACGCCGTCGATGTCGTAGCCGAGCGAGGAGCGCAGTTCCTCGATCTTCTTGTACTGGGCGATCAGCTCGTCCACCGAGCTGGCCCGCACCATCAGCGGACTGATGGCAAAACCCCACTCGCCGAACTTCTGCACTGCATCATACTGAGTGGCCGCCGGCTCCTCCGACGTCGCGCCCCAGGCATAGGCAAAGAATTTCAGGTTGCGGCTGGCGGTGATCGAGGGGTCCTTCTGGCGCAGCGAGCCGGCGGCAGTATTGCGCGGGTTGACATATTCCTGCCCGCCGACCGCTGCCGAGCGCGCCTTCAGCGCCTCGAACTCCGCCATGGTCATGTAGACCTCGCCGCGGATCTCGATGCTCTGAGGCCAACCGGAGCCCTTCAGCTTGTGCGGGATGTCCTTGATCGTGCGGAGGTTCGCCGTGATGTCCTCGCCTACCGCACCGTCGCCGCGCGTCGCGCCCTGGACGAACACCCCGTTCTCGTAGCGCAACGAGGCCGACAGCCCATCGATCTTGGGCTCGGCGGTGAACACCAGCTTCAGATCCTTGTCGCGCTCGAAGAAGCGGCGGCCGCGCTCGATGAAATCGACCACGTCTTCGTCGGTATAGGCCTTGGCAAGGCTGAGCATCGGCACCGCGTGCCGGACCTTGGAGAAGCCCTCGACTGGGGCGCCGGCAACCTTGTCGCTGAGGCTGTCGCCGCGCTTGAGCTCAGGGAAGGCAATCTCGAACGCCTGGTAGCGACGCTTCAGCGCGTCATATTCGGCGTCGGTGATATCGGGGGCGTCGTTCTCGAAATAGGCGCGGTCGGCCTCGCTCAGAAGCTCGTGCAGCCGGTCGAGCTCCGCCTTGGCCTCAGCCTCGGAGAAACTCTCGATCTCACGTTCCGCCTCGCTCACGATACCTCCGAAATCAACTTCCCGGCCGCGGCGCGCGCCTCGTCGGTGACCTTGGCGCCCGCCAGCATGCGGGCCACCTCTTCCTGCCGCGCCTTGCCGTCGAGGCGGCGCACATGGGTGCGCACGAACGCCCCCTCTTCGATCGCCTGCTTCTCGATCAGCAGGTGGCTCTGTGCCCGCGCCGCCACCTGCGGCGCGTGAGTGACGGTCAGCACCTGCACCTTGCCGGCCAAGCGCGCCAGCCGCCGCCCGATGGCGTCGGCGACGGCACCGCCCACCCCGGTGTCGATTTCGTCGAAGATCAGCACCGGCGCCGAGGCGCGATCGGCCAGCACCACCTTGAGGGCGAGCAGGAACCGGCTGAGTTCGCCGCCCGACGCCACCTTGAGGATCGGCCCCGGCTGCGTTCCCGGATTGGTCTGCACGTGGAAGGCGATCTGGTCATGGCCGGAGGCGGCCACCCGGCTCGCATCGACCTGCCGGTCGACGATGAACCTGGCAGCGCCGAGCTTCAGGTCGGGCAGCTCGGCTTCCACGGCTTTGGTAAGCGCCGTGGCAGCCTTCTCGCGCGCGGCGCTCAGGGCAGAGGCCGCAGCCGAATAGGCGCCGCGGGCA
>JAEUMC010000304.1 GCA_016793415.1 Devosia sp.
GGGCGAAACCATCGAGGCGGCGGTGCGGCGCGAGACGCTGGAAGAGAGCGCTATCAAGGTCGGCCCGGTGCGCTACGTCTCCTCGCAGCCCTGGCCATTTCCGATGTCGCTGATGTTCGGCTGCCAGGGCGATGCGCTGAGCGAGGCGATCACCATCGATCCGGTCGAACTGTCCGATGCCCGCTGGGTCACTCGTGCCGAAGTGCTCGACATCCTCGCCGGCACCCACCTCGAAATCAACCGCCCCCGCCCCGGCGCCATAGCCGGCGCCCTGATCGAAGCCTGGGCGCATGGGAAGCTGCTGGATGCGGATTATTGGGGGAACTAAGGCAGGTTGCCACCGCAAGCGGTCTCGCGTCCCCTCGCCCCTCTGGGGAGAGGGTCAGGGTGAGGGGCGCCAAGCGCGCCGGCAGGAGTTGGTTACCAGCACCGTTGATGAAAACCGCGCACGCTGCGCGCTTGGCTACCCCTCACCCCAACCCTCTCCCCAAAGGGGCGAGGGGGCGCTGTGGTACGGCCGGTGCTATTCGCTCCCGACCACCTTGGTCGAAAAATGCACATACGGAAACAGCTCCGGCACGTGCGAATCCCACACCCCATGCGCGCTCCACGCCCAGCCGCCGGAATCCTCGGCGGGCTTGGCCGCGCGATAGGTATTGAAGCGCGAGAAATCCATGCGCCAGGTGTCGCCGTCGCGCGGCGGCAGGGCGCGGCCGTCGGTGGCGAGCCAGCCCATGCTGGCCCACGGAATGGCGATCTCGGCTGTCCAGCCGCGGTCGCGATCGGAATTGTCGTTGAGCGTCCCGTCGATCGACGCCGCGGCGCGTAGCCCCGGCATGTCCCAGTTGAACAGCCCGAGCCGCGTCCCCCTGGGGTGTTTGTCGAAGCCCACACCGTTCCAAGGTTTCGCCCCCGGTGCAGTGCGCAAAAACTCGGGCGCCTTGCTGAAGCCGGCTCGCTCGTAGGCATCGTCCCAGACGAAGAACGCCTCGTAGATCGTCCCCAGCGCATTGAGTTCGAGCTCGTAATAAGCGTCGGCGCCGGCAACGAACAGCTCGACGTCGTTCTCGCTCCAGATCAGCGCGTCGCGCTCGGTGAGCTTGGCCTCGACGAAAGGTTCTTCCACCCAGAACCCGACATAAAGGTGGGTGTCGTCCCACAGCACCGCGGCGCGCGTGTCATGCACGGTCGGCTTGCCGCTGATCAGGTCGACGAAGCGCGGCGAGCGCGGCGCCAGCCCCCAGGCCTGCTCATCCAGTCGGCCGTCGATCGCCGGCGGCTCGGCCACGCGATAGGCGGTGTAGTGCTGGATGCGCTCCTCGGGCCAGGGGAAGGGCGATGTCGAAGTCTTGGTCATAGAGGTACCTGTCGATGCAGCGGGGCGAGACTATGGTCCCGCCCCACGCAGCGCCAGCCCCACCGGAACTATGCCTCGGGGATCTCGCGCTTGAAACTCTCGAGCGTGATGCTGTCCGGGTCCGGTCCGCCCCGCTGCAGGCCGTCGAGCCGGTCGATCGCCGAGAGCTGTGCGGACGTCAGCTCGAAATCGAACACTGCGAAATTCTCGGCGATCCGCTGCGGCTGCACCGATTTGGGGATGACCGAACGGCCCTGCTGCAGCCCCCAGCGCAGCATCACCTGTGCCGCCGATTTGCCGTGCGCTGCAGCGATGTCGACAATGACCGGCTCGGCCAGCGTGCTCTTCGAGAAACCGGGGCGATAGAACGTGATGCCGCCGATCGGCGCCCAGGCCTGCGTCAGGATGCCGTGCTTGGCGTTGAGCGCCTGCAGTTCGCGCTGCTGGAAGTACGGATGGACCTCGATCTGGTTCACCGCCGGCATCACTTTGATCTCAGGAAGCAGGCGTTCGAGGTGCTGTGGCATGAAGTTGCTGATGCCGATCGCCCGCACCCGGCCGTCAGCCAGCAGCGTTTCGAGCGCCCGATAGGCACCGCGCGTCCGATCGAAAGCCGAGGGCAGCGGCTGGTGCAGCAGCAACAGGTCGATCTGCTCCACTCCGAGCTTGCCGGCGCTTTTGCCGAAGCTGTGCAAAGTCTCGTCGTAACCGTAATCGCTGATCCAGATCTTGGTCTCGATGAACAC
>JAEUMC010000305.1 GCA_016793415.1 Devosia sp.
CGCTGGTACCGCAAGGCAGCCGAGCAGGGCCTGCCGCGGGCCATGGCCAATCTCGGCTCGCTCTATGCCGAAGGGTTGGGGCTCGATCGCGACCTCGTGGCGGCGGTCGCCTGGTATCAGCGCGGGGCGGACCGCGGCGACAGCCGGGCGCAGTACAACCTCGGGGCGCTGTTCGAAAGCGGATCGCTGGGCGAGCCCGATTATGCCCGGGCGGCGGAACTCTACCAGGCGGCGGCCGACCAGAACTACGGCCTGGCGCTCAACGCCCTGGGTTATCTGAAGCAAAATGGCTATGGCGTCGCCACCGACGTCGAGGGCGCGGCGGCGCTGTATCAGCAGGCGGCCGACCAGGGGATCGCACAGGCGCAGGGCAACCTGGCGCTGCTCTATGAGGACGGGTTGGGGGTAACGCAGGATTTCGCGCTGGCGCGACAGCTTTACCGGCAGGCTGCGCAGAGCGGCAACACCGATGCCGCTGCCAACCTCGGGCTGATGTATCTCAACGGCGCCGGCGAGGTGCGGGATCTCGACAAGGCGCTGAGCTTTACCCAGCAGGCAGCCGACCAGGGCAACGCCGTGGGGCTCAACAATCTGGGCTACATCTACGAGAACGGCCTCGCGGTGACGCTGGACACCGCCCGGGCGCTGGAACTCTACCAGCAGTCTGCCGAGCTCGGTTATGGACCGGCTGCCGACAACCACAAGCGGCTCGAAGCGGCGCTGCAGGCGCCGACCGAAACGCCCTCGGTCAAGACCTACCCCAAGAGCAAGATCGACAACTGAGGGCGGCGATGCTGCCGATTACGGCCGCCGCTCGAAAAATCTTCGGACCTCGTGTCCTTTCCCGAGGGCCCCGTCCGTCGTTGTGACACCAGCTCGCATGAAGCTGGTCAAACAAGGAGACAGACGATGCGTGTGATGGTGCTGGGCAAGGCCACCGAAGGCAATAACGGGGCGCCGCCGACCAAAGAGGCGTTCGCGGCGATGGACCGGTTCATCGAGGAGCTGGTGCAGGCCGGCGTGCTGGTGGCGGGCGCCGGGCTCAAATCCGGCGCCGAGTGCAAGCGGATCACCATCGATGGCGACAAGCGCACCGTCATCGACGGGCCGTTTGCCGAAACCCGCGAGCTGGTCGCCGGCTTCCAGATCTGGGAGGTCAAGGACATGGACGAGGCGCTGGCCTGGCTTGCCCGCTACCCCGCCATGCCCGGCAGGAACGAGATCGAACTCAGGCCATTCATGGAAGCGGCCGATCTCGCCGACTACGTCACCCCGGAGGAACTGGCGACCCCGCGCGAAGGCGAACGCGGCAAGCTCGGAGTGGCGTGATGCGCGAGCTGATCCTCAAGATGTCGATGTCGCTCGACGGCTTCGTCAGCGACAGCGAAGGCAAGAACAACTGGATGTATGGCTCCGATCCGGAGGCGGTGGCGTTTGGCGTCGAGACGACGTGGAATGCCAGCCTCCATATCATGGGCAGCCGCAGCTTCGCGGTGATGGCGCCGTTCTACCCGAGCTCCGACATCCCGTTCGCGCCACCGATGAACCAGATCCCCAAGGCGGTGTTCTCGAGCCGGGGCCCGGCGGTGTTGGCGGCGGCCAAGGGCGCGCCAGGCTGGGCGGATGCCGATGTGATCGGTGGCAGCCTTGCCGATGAGATCGGCCGGCTGAAAGCCGGTGAGGGCAAGCCGATCCTGGCCCATGGGGGCGTCAGCTTCGCGCAGAACCTCGTCGCCGCCGGCCTTGTCGATGCGTTCGTCCTCACCGTGCATCCGATCGCGCTGGGTACCGGGCGGCCGCTGTTCTCGAGCCTGCCGGCGCCGCTGCCGCTCAGGCTGGTCGGCTCGAGGGCCTTCCCTGGCGGCGCCGTGGCGCAGGTCTATCGGCCGCGTTGACGCGACACCGGCTTGTCTTGCCGGCAACGTCGGCCGACAAGACGGGATGGGCACAGGCGAGACGCAGCGGGTCATCGAAGCGACGTTCCGGATTGAACGGGCGAGGCTCGTCGCGGGACTCGCCCGCATGATGCGCAGCATCGATCGGGCCGAGGAGCTGGCGCAGGAGGCGCTGCTGATCGCGCTCGGCGAGTGGCCGAAAACCGGAGTGCCCGCCAATCCGGGCGCCTGGCTGATGACCGCAGCCAAGCGACGCGCCATCGATGCCATCCGGCACGAGCGGATGCGTGACCGCAAGCATGCCGAGATCGCCCAGACGCTGGAAGCGGCCTCGGACGACGCGGCTGCGGCCATCGCAGCGGCGCTCGATGACGAGGTGGGCGACGAGCTGCTCGGATTGATCTTCGTCGCCTGCCATCCGATGCTGTCGGCCGAAGCGCGGGCGGCGCTGACGCTCAGGGTGGTCGGCGGCCTGACCACCGACGAGATTGCACGGGCGTTCCTTGCCAATGAGCCGACGATCGCCAAGCGGATCGTGCGGGCCAAGCCGGCGATGTCGGCAGCAGGGCTGAGGTTTGAGGTGCCTGATGGGGCCGAGCGCGCGGCGCGGCTGCCCTCGGTGCTCGAGGTGATCTACCTGATTTTCAACGAGGGGTATGCAGCGACGGCGGGCGACGATCCTATCCGGCCGGGGCTCTGCTTCGAAGGGCAGCGGCTGGGGCGCATGCTGGCGGGGCTGTTGCCTGATGATGCCGAAGTGTTCGGGTTGCTGGCATTGATGGAGCTGCAGGCATCGCGGCTCCTGGCGCGGCTTGGTCCGGACGACACGCTGGTGCCGCTCCCCGCGCAGGATCGGACGCGCTGGGACCAGTTGCTGATCCGGCGCGGCTTCGAGGCGTTGGCGCGCGCCGAGGCTCTGGGCGGCCATGGTCCATATGTGCTGCAGGCGGCGCTGGCCGCCTGTCACGCCCGCGCCCGCAGCGCCGCCGAGACCGACTGGGAACGCATCGCGGCGCTCTACGACCGGCTGCGCGAGGTGGCGCCGTCACCGGTGGTCGACCTCAATCGCGCCATCGCCCACGGCATGGCGCATGGGCCCGAAGCCGGACTGGTGCTGCTCGACGAGATCGCCGACGACCCGGCGCTGAGCGCTTATGCGCCGCTGCCGGCAGCGCGCGGCGATTGCCTGTTCCGCGCCGGACGACTCAGCGAGGCGCGAGTGGAGTTCGAGGCCGCGGCGCGGTTGAGCCGCAACGCCGCCGAGGT
>JAEUMC010000328.1 GCA_016793415.1 Devosia sp.
AAGCGCCGACCGCCTGGCCGGCGCCACAGTGGCCTCGATGCTGGCTGATTTCAGCCGATGGTGCGTTCGAGCAGCGACAGCCAGTTGCCGGTGCCGAGGCGCTCCAGCAGCGGGCGATCATAGCCGTGGCGCTCCAGCGCCTCGACCAGCACCGGCAGGGCGGCGGCGGAACTGATGGTTGCCGGGATCATCGCCCCATCGAAATCCGAGCCGAAGCCGACATGGGTATCGCCGGCGATTTCGATCAGGTGGTCGAGATGACGGACCATCAGCTCGATATCGGTATCGGGGTTCATCTGGCCGTCCGGCCGCAGGAACCCGGTGGCGAAGTTGAGGCCGACCATGCCGTTGCTGTCGCGGATGGCGCGCAACTGGTCGTCGGTGAGATTGCGTGGCGTCGGGCAGAGGGCGTGCGCGTTGGAGTGGGTGGCGACCAGCGGGGCGCTCGACAGCTCCGCCACATCCCAGAAGCCGCGCTCGTTGAGGTGCGACAGGTCGATCAGCACACCCAGCCGGTTGCAGGCTGCGACGAGGCGCTTGCCGGCGTCGGTGAGCCCAGGTCCGATATCGGGCGAGCCGGGGAAGCGGAACGGCACGCCGTAGCCGAAGATGTTGTTGCGGCTCCACACCGGTCCGAGCGAGCGGAGCCCGGCGGCGTAGAGCACTTCGAGGAAATCGAGCTCGGGGTCGATACATTCGACGCCCTCGATGTGGAGGACCGCCGCCATCGCTCCCCGTCCCATCGCGGCGCGGATCTCGGCAGCGCTGCGGCACACGGCGAACTGGCCGGCCGACGAGCGCTGGAGCTGGAGCAGCAGCGAGATCATCCTGACGGCGCTGGCGCGCGCCTCGTCCATGGGCAGGGGCGGCGGCATCGGCACCTCGCCACCGGCGGCGCGCAATGCCGTGAAGTCGATCTTTTCGGGGGAAGGACAGAACACCGCGAACAAACCGCCGACGAGATGGCCGGCGCGCGCCTTGGGCAGGTCGATATGCCCCTCCTCGCCGCCTGCCAGGAAACCGGCGACCGGATCGGCCGCGGTGGAGTTGAACAGGCGCAGCAGCGCGTCGTTATGGCCGTCGAAGATGGGGAGGGGGGTGGTCAAGGGGCGGATCCGTGCGCGAGGAGAGTCTGAGGGGAAGAAGAGCAGGGGCGAGGGATCGGGACAAGAGCGGCCGACGTACCGGCGTCAGCTTCTCTTCGCCAGGCGGTTGGGGACCAGCTCTGCCTTCATCCAGTGCGTCTCGTCCTGAACGTGGCCGGCCCGCACATACTTACCCACCCGGACCGGCATGTCCGACTCCGGGAACGCCGCCCCAACCCGGGCGACGAACCCCTCCTGCCTGGTTCGATCCAGTGAACTCGCCAGGCTTTCGAACAGGCCTGGACGATACGGCCCTCGAAACAGCGTCGGCACCGCTGTGATGCCCAATTCCCCGAACCGCGCCACCGTGGCATCCCAGGACTGGATTTCGTCGCCGACAATCCAGCCAAAGCCGAGAAAGTATGATGGCAGTTCGTCGTAGCCCACGGAGTGGCGCGCATAGAGGTTCTCGCCGACGATCCGCTCGTCCTCGTCCAGCTGCGGGCTGATCCCGGCGGCAAAACCTTTCAGCCAGTCGCGCGAAGGGTGGTAGCGGCTGTCCGGACTGCGGGCATGCGAGCCGCCGCGATGGATGGTGGTATTCTCGCCATCCATCTTCTCCGTGACCACGAGATCGTCGGTCATCAACCCGTCGAGCCCGAGCATGATCTTGTCGTCGCTGCTCGCGCCGGGCGAGATTGGCAGGTGGTAGGTGCGTCCGTACTTCTTCATGGCGGCCGGTAGGTAACGTCCCATCAGGCGAGGAAGCAACCTAGCAGCCCCGATCGAAGTGATGGGATCGCCAGCGATGCCCGCAGTCGGCGTGCCCTCTCCCGCT
>JAEUMC010000345.1 GCA_016793415.1 Devosia sp.
AGCCCGCGGACGAACAGCACGTTCTCTTCGCCGTTCTCGCTGGCTTCATGGATCAGGTCCGAACCGGTGACGCCGATATCGACACCGCCCAGGATCAGTTCGCGCGCGATCTCGGCTGCCGGGTAGAAGCGGACCGTCACCTGCGGTTGGTTCTTGATCGAGCCGACATAGGAGCGGGCGCCGCCGGGGCGGGCGATGTTCATCCGCGCCGTCGAGAAGGCCTTGCGGGTCAGCTCTTCGAGCCGGCCCTTGCTGGGAATGGCGAGCGTCAGGCCGCCGGGCAAGGTGCTCATTGTTCGGCCTCCCTCTCGAGCCGGTCGACCCAGAGCGCGCAGCCCGATGCCTTGACCGGCTCACCGGCGCCCAGCCGCTCCAGCATGCGATCGTACTCGCCGCCCGAAGCCAGCACCTCGCCATCCGAACCGGTCATCTCGAACACGATGCCGGTATAGTAGTCGAGGCGCGGCGAGAAGCTCGCGTCGAAGATCACGTCGGCATTGGGCGATAGCGCCGCCAGCGCCGCAGCGTGGTTGCGGACCTGGTACAGCGGTTCGTCGAAATCGAAGCCGGCGGCCTTGCACATTTCTGAAATGCGCTCGAACGCCGTTTCGGTGCTCTCGGACACCGACAGATAGTTTTGCAGCAGCGCTACCGTCTCGGGCGGGATTGGCGCCGATTCCAGCGCCTGCTTTTCGAGATAGCGGTCGGCGATCTCTTCCGGCGTGCGGCTGCCGATCAGGCTCAGCCCGCCTGACAGCATCGCGTCGGTGACGATCTCGATCACCGTGTCGCGGCTGTCGGGGGCAGGGGCCTCGACCTTTTGCTCGGGATTGCTGAGGCGTTCCATCAGCCGCTCCAGCGCTTCGGGGTGACCGAAGCGATGCCGGATGCGGCTGCGCCAGGCCAGTGGGATCTGCGCCGCCTCGAGGAAGGCTTCGAACAGCCCGACGCCGCCCAGCCGCACGTTCGGCGCGGTAATGTCGTAGATGGCGAGCGCCCAGCGCGCGAAGGTCAGTACCTGGTCGAGCGCATTGTCGGCGTCGGCCTGGCCCAGCAGTTCGAGCCCCGCCTGCTCATATTCGACCGGTGTCGAGCTCTGCTGCCGGAAGATCGGCCCGAGATAGGTGAAGGCGGCGGGCGCGCCGATCAAGCCGTCTTCGAGATATTGCTGCGCGATCGGCAGCGTGAAATCGGGCCTGAGGCAATATTCGAGCCCGTTATTGGTGGTGGTCAGCAGCAGGTTCCGCCCGAATTCCTCGCCCGCGAGGTCGAAATAGGGCCCCGCCGGCAGCAGCAGCGCCGGCGTCGCGCGCGTCACCGTGCGCGACTCGACCAACCGCACCAGCGCCGCATATCGCTCGGATGCTGTCTTCACTTATCGGCGTCCAGGTATGCGGCGACCGCCGGCAGTTCGGCGATGGCCTTTACGATCGCGTCGAGATCGCCGTCGCATTCGAACTGGCCCGGCCGTGCCGCCTTGTACTCGGCGTTATCGGCAATCGCCTTGGCCGCTTGTTTACCGGCAATCAGATCCTTGATCTGCACCTTGCCCAGTTCGCGCTCCTGCGTGCCTTCGATGATCACTGCCGGCGAGTTGCGCTTGTCGGCATAGGCCACCTGCTTGCCGAAGTTCTTGGTGTTGCCCATGAACATCTCGGCCCGGATCCCGGCGCGGCG
>JAEUMC010000354.1 GCA_016793415.1 Devosia sp.
GTCGCGTCGAGGCCTGCCCGGCGCGCCAGCCCCGACGCCGACAGCCCGTGCCGGGCGGCGATGGCGTCGATCGCGCTCCAGAGATCGCTATGCGAGAGCATGCTTCGCGCCCCGCCTCGCTGAGGAAACCAGTCCTATCGAAACCCTGCCATGGTCGCTTGTAAAGCAGTCCAAGCAACTTGTGATTGACGGTCCGTTTCTCTCAGGCGCTTTCAGGAAGGGCTGCGGCCCTTTCCACCTCGCAAGTGCGACAAAACCAATGCGCTGAAGCGTTTCGGCGTTTCAATGAAACGGCGAAATGCTCTAGGGTCCGGCCCGTTCGATCCAGGGAGCATGCCGTGGCCACCGCCGAGTTCATCTACAAGGTCGCGAGCCGCGAGATCTATGAGGCCTCGCTCGCCGCAGGAAGCTTCGTAGGCCAGCCGATCGACCTCAAGGACGGCTACATTCACTTCTCCAGCGCCACCCAGCTGGGCGAGACGATCCGCCTCTACTTTGCCGGGCTCAGCGATCAGGTGCTGTTCCAGGTGCCGGCGGCGCCGCTCGGCGAGGCGCTGCAATGGGAGGCCTCGCGCGGCGGCGACCTGTTCCCGCATCTGTTCGCCCCGTTGCCGATGACCTCGGTCTCCAACATGACGCGGCTCGACGTGCCGGCCGATGGCCGCGTCGCTCTGCCGGATTGGGTCAAATGATCTTCTCACGCCTCTCCCCGCTGCTCCGCGTGCCGCTGGTCTCGGGCCTGACCCGCGACGCGCTGCTGAAGATGGATCCCGAGATCGCCCATGGCGCCACTATCGCGGCGCTGCGGCTGGGCCTCGCGCCGGAGCAGGAAGGGAGCGACCCACCCGAACTGCACGCCACGCTGTGCGGGCTCGACCTCAAGAACCCGGTCGGCATGGCCGCCGGTTTCGACAAGAATGCCGAGGTGCCCAAGCCGCTCGCCCGCATGGGCTTCGGCATGGTCGAGATCGGCACCGTCACGCCGCGCCCGCAGCAGGGCAATCCCAAGCCGCGGCTGTTCCGGGTCAATCCGGCCGACGGGGTGATCAACCGCATGGGCTTCAACAACGAGGGCCACGACGCGGCGTTCGCCCGCCTGAAAGGCGCCCATGTCGGCGCCATCCTCGGCGTCAATATCGGGGCCAACAAGGATTCCGAGGATTTCGTCGCCGACTACGTCACCGGCGTCACCCGCTTTGCCGAGGTTGCCGACTACCTGACGGTCAACATCTCCTCGCCCAATACGCCGGGCCTGCGCAACTTGCAGGCCGACGAGGCGCTGACCCGCCTGCTGGCGGCGGTGCTGAAGGCGCGCTCCAAGGCGTCGGTGCGCGTGCCGGTGCTGCTCAAGATCGCCCCCGATCTCGACGAGAAGGCGCTCGACGGCATCGCGAGGGTCGTGCTCGCCACTGATCTCGACGGGCTGATCGTCTCCAACACCACGCTGAGCCGCGATCCGGTCGCGGGGCTGGAGAATGCCACCGAAACCGGCGGCCTCTCGGGCAAGCCGCTGTTCAACCTCGCGACGCAGAAACTGGCCCAGGTCCGCCAGCGCGTCGGCACGCTGCCGATCATCGGGGTCGGCGGCATTCATTCGCCCGAGAGCGCGGTGGCGAAGTTCGAGGCCGGCGCCGACGCGATCCAGCTCTATTCGGCCCTGGTGTTCGGCGGGCTCGATATGCTCGATCGGCTGAAGCGCGGGCTGAGCGCGGCGGTGCGGTCGAGGGGGCTCAAGTCGGTGTCGGAGCTGACCGGGCGGACCACGGCGGAATGGGCGAGCGGCAAGGCGTCGCTATAAGAGCCGGTGCGTGGGGCACCCCCACCCTTGATCCCTCCCCACAAGGGGGAGGGAGATCTGACTGCAAGCTATCGGTTCCCGCTTCTCCCTCCCCCTTGTGGGGAGGGCAGCAAAGCTTGTGAGCGAAGCGAGGTAGCGTCGCTGGGTGGGGGTTTTTGCTCTCGCTCCGCTACGCGTCAAACAACCCCGCCTTCTTCCGCTCCAGCGCCCACCAATAAAATCCGGCGCGGCAGAGGAAGAACAGGTGGATCGAGATCCAGAGCCCGGTATTGCCGAGCGCTCCCTGCAGCAGCACTGCGACGGCGAGGAAGAAGCCGAGCGCCAGCACCATGCCGTTGCGCATCACCGTGTTGAGGGTGATGCCGACGAGGATACCGTCGAACACGAAGGCCGGCATGCCGGTGAGCGAGGACAGCGCTGCGATCCACAGGAACATCCGGGCATACTCGCGCACCGGCTCGCTCGTGGTCATGAAGTCGATCAGGTACCACCCGGCGGCGAACCAGACCAGCGCCAGCCCCACCGCGATCAGCGTGCCCCAGCGGAACGCCAGGGTGTAGGCGCGATCGAAAGCCGGCCGCCAGTTGGCGCCGACCGCCTTGCCGCAAAGCTGCTCGGCCGCCTGGGCGATGCCATCGAGGAAGAAGCCCGAAATCATCAGGAAGTTGAGGAGGATCGCGTTGGCCGCCAGTGGCACTTCGCCCAATCGCGAGCCCTGCGCGGCGAAATAGGCATAGGCGCCCATCAGCGCGATCGAACGGATCATCAGGTCGCGGCTCAGCCCGAACATGCGCCTCAGTGCATGGCCATGGAACAACGCGTCCGGCACGATCATCGCCATCACCTTGGCGAAGCCTCCGAAGTGCCGCACCAGCAGCACCAGTCCGAGCAGGCATGCCGCGGCCTGGCCGATCACCGTCGCCAGCGCTGCGCCGTGCGGCCCCCAGCCCAGGCTCATCACGAAGATGATCGACAACGGGATGTCGAGCCCGTGGATCACCATCTGCAGCATCATG
>JAEUMC010000367.1 GCA_016793415.1 Devosia sp.
ATCGCGTCCTTCTCTTCGCCGCAAGGCCAGTTCCTCGCCAAGCTCAGTGCCGCGTCGGTGCTGGCGATCCTGCCGATCCTGCTGCTCGGCTGGTTCAGCCAGAAGCAGCTGCTGCGCGGTCTCACCTTCGGCGCCGTGAAATAGGGGATTTCAGATGGGCTCCATCACACTCGAACACGTCAACAAGTCCTTCGGTGGCCATCAGGTCATTCCCGATGTTTCTCTCGAGATCGAAGACGGCGAGTTCGTCGTCTTCGTCGGGCCCTCGGGGTGCGGCAAGTCCACTCTCCTCAGACTGATAGCCGGCCTCGAGGACACGACCTCCGGCGCCATCAAGCTCGACGGCGTCGACGTCACCGACAAGGGGCCGGCGCATCGCGGCCTCGCCATGGTGTTCCAGTCCTATGCGCTCTATCCGCATATGACGGTTCGCCAGAACATCGCCTTCCCGCTCAAGATGGCCAATATCGACAAGGCCATTGCCGAACAGAAGGTGGCCGATGCGGCGCGGGTGCTGAACCTCACCGACTACCTCGATCGGAAGCCCCGGGCGCTCTCCGGCGGGCAGCGGCAGCGCGTCGCCATCGGCCGTGCCATCGTGCGCCAGCCCAAGGCCTTCCTGTTCGACGAACCGCTGTCGAACCTCGATGCGGCCTTGCGCGTCAACATGCGCATCGAGATCACCGAACTGCACCAGCAGCTTAAGACCACCATGGTCTATGTGACGCACGACCAGGTGGAAGCCATGACCATGGCCGACCGCATCGTGGTGCTGAATGCCGGCCGGGTCGAGCAGTTCGGCACGCCGCTCGAACTCTACAAGAGCCCGGCCAATCGGTTCGTCGCCGGTTTCATCGGCTCGCCCAAGATGAACTTCCTCGAGGGTGCGGCTGCAGGCAAGTACCAGGCCGAGGCGATCGGGGTGCGGCCCGAGCATGTCCGGCTGTCCCGCGATGCCGGCGAGTGGCAGGGCCGGGTCGGCGTCGCCGAGCATCTCGGCTCCGACACGTTCCTGCATGTGCATGTCGATGGGGCGGGCCTGCAAACCGTGCGCACCGGCGGCGAGAACGACTATCATCCCGGCGAACAGGTATGGCTCTCACCCGAACCGGGCCGTATCTATCGCTTCGACCGCGCCGGCCAGGCGCTCCGCTGACCATCCAGGATAGACCCATGCCGATTGACCTCTCCGCCGAAGCCCTGCCGGAGATCGCTGCCAGCGCCAGCGTGCCGCACTACCAGCGCGGCTCGCTGACGGCAGGCATCGTGCATTTCGGCGTCGGCAATTTCCACCGCGCCCACCAGGCCGTCTATCTCGACAGCCTGTTCAACCTGGGGCTCGACCATGACTGGGCGCTGGTCGGCGCCGGAGTGCGCAGCAACGACGCCGATATGCGCGAAAAGCTCCTGGGGCAGGACTACCTGACCACGGTGGTGGAGCAGGAGGCGGGCAAGACCAGCGCCCGCGTCACCGGCGCGATGATCGACTTCCTGCCGGTCGGGGACCTCGCTGCGATCAGCGAAACGCTGGCCGACCCGAAAGTGCGGATCGTCTCGCTGACCGTCACCGAAGGTGGCTACTACATCGATCCGGCCTCGCAGCGCTTCGACACAGATCACCCCGATGTCGTCGCCGACAGCGCTAACCCGGAGGCGCCGAAGACGGTGTTCGGGCTGATCCTGCTCGGCCTGCAACTGCGGCGGGAGCGCGGGCTGCAGCCGTTCACGGTGATGAGCTGCGATAACATCCCGGGCAATGGCCACGTTACGCGAAACGCCGTGGCCGGGCTTGCCGAGCTGATCAATCCGGAGCTCGCCAAGTGGGTACGCGAGGCGGTGGCCTTCCCCAACGGCATGGTCGATCGCATCACTCCGGCGACCGGGCCGCGCGAACGCGCTGCGCTCGAGGCCGATTTCGGCATCGTCGATGCCTGGCCGGTGTTCTGCGAAGAATTCAAGCAGTGGGTGCTGGAAGACCACTTCCCGGCCGGCCGGCCGGCGCTCGAAAAGGTCGGGGTGCAGTTCGTCCCCGACGTGGCGCCCTACGAGCACATGAAGATCCGCATCCTCAACGGCGGACACGCCACCATCGCCTACCCGGCGGGGCTGCTCGACATCCACTTCGTGCACGAGGCGATGGAGCACCCGCTGGTCCGCGCCTTCCTCGAAAAAGTGGAACGCGAGGAGATTGTCCCGGTCGTGCCGCCGGTGCCCGACACCGACCTCGGCGACTACTACAAACTGATCGAGCGGCGGTTTTCCAACCCCAAGATCGGCGACACCATCCAGCGGCTCTGCCTCGATGGCTCCAACCGCCAACCCAAGTTCATCCTGCCATCGGCGGCGGATCGGCTGGCCGCTGGACAGTCGGTGACCGGGCTGGCCTTGGTCTCGGCGCGGTGGGCCCGTTATTGCTACGGCGAAAGCGACAGCGGCAAGCCGATCCCGCCGAACGACCCCAACTGGGAGCGGCTGACGACCCTGGCAAAGCAGGCCAGGACCGATCCGGCGGCGTGGCTGTCGATGGGCGATATCTTCGGGCCGCTCGCCAGCAACCCGACCTATGTCGCGGCCTTCACTACCGCACTCAAGAGCCTGTGGTCGCGGGGGACCCGCGCGACGCTCGAAGCTTATCTGGGTGGGACACTGTAGGCTGCGTCACGAAGCGCCGGCAATTGCCGCTGGTGGCTGTGGCCCCCCACCGGCTCGGCTTCTTGCAGCGCCGCCCCGCACATAACTTGCCGAAGCGGACGCCGCCCGGCTACCGATAGGCCGGGAGGGGTTTCGTGGCGCCGATCAAGCTCGTCATCTTCGACTGCGACGGCGTGCTGGTGGACAGCGAGCCGCTCGCCATGCGGGTGCTGCTCGAGCTGATCGCCGAGCAGGGCATTGCGGTCGCCCCAAGCCGCGAATGTACGACACCAGCACCACCCCGTTGAGCACGGCGATGCCCCACAGCGCGATGAAGCCGACCGAGGCGGGCACCGACAGATACTCCCCGCTGAAGTAGAGCGCCGCAATGCCGCCGATGGAGGCAAACGGCAAAACGAGGATGATCAGCGCGGCA
>JAEUMC010000407.1 GCA_016793415.1 Devosia sp.
TCGGGTGGATGCCACTGCCCTCCACGCTGAAGTCGAAGGGATTTTTCGGGAGAACGGCTTCGCCTGAGGCGTCGCCGACAAAGAGGAGACTGGAAGTGTTAAAGAGCAAGCTGATTGCGGCCACCGCCCTGGCGCTCATGACGACTGCACCTGTGAGTGCGCAGGTCGTCCTGACCGTCAGCTCCGAGCAGACCACCACCTATGTGCGCAACTTCAACCCGTTCAACCAGACGTCGGCGCGCGCCACCACCAAGGATTTCATCTACGAGCCGCTGGCGATCTTCAACCGCCTCGCCGGCGCCAAGTGGGAATACCGCCTGGCCGAGAGCTTCGAGCTGGCCGACGATCTCAAGTCGATCACCTTCGTCTTGCGTGACGGGCTGAAATGGTCCGACGGCCAGCCGCTCACCGCCGATGATGTGGTCTTCACCTACGACAACCTGAAGAAGTTCCCGGCGCTGGATTTCAACTCCGTCGGCAAGCTGATGGAGTCGGTCGAAAAGCTCGATGCGCGCACCGTGCGCTTCAACCTGCTGCAGCCCAACTCGCTGGTCGCCACCACCATCGTCGCCATGCCGATCGTGCCCGCCCACATCTGGAAGGATGTGGCCGACCCGGTGACCTTCACCAACGAGACCCCGGTCGGCTCCGGCCCGATGACCGAGATCACCCGCTTTACGCCCCAGGTCTACGAGCAGTGCCGCAACCCCAACTATTGGGACGCCGCAAGCCTGCACGTCGACTGTATCCGCATGCCGCAACTCGCCGATAACCCGCAGGTGCTGGCGGCGCTGGTCGACGGCACGCTGGACTGGGCCACCAGCTTCGTCCCCGACATCGACAACACCTTCGTCGCCAAGGACCCGGTGAACAACCACTACTGGTTCCTGCCCTCGAGCCTCGTCGCGTTCACGCTCAACCTCGAAAGCCCCGACGCCAATAACAAGAAGGCGTTCAACGACGTCAACTTCCGCCGCGCCGTTTCGATGCTGATCGACCGCCAGTCGATCATCGACATCGCCGGCTATGGCTACCCGGTGATCAACGAAGACCCGGCCATGCTCGGCTCGTTCTACAAGGCTTTCGGCAACCCCGAGGTCGCCACGCAGTTCGGCCAGTACGGCAAGTTCGACCTCGAAGCCGGCAAGGCTTTGCTCGAGCAATCGGGCTATGTCGACAAGGACGGCGACGGCTTCCGCGACAATGCCGACGGCACCCCGATCGCCATCGACATCGAGATCCCCAATGGCTGGACCGACTGGATCGACGCGGTGCAGATCGCCATCGAAACGCTGAAGGCCGGTGGGCTCAACGTGAAGATGTCGACCCCTGAGGAATCGGTCTGGGCCTCCGACCTGATCGACGCCAAGTATTCGATGTCGCTCAACGCCATCGCCTCGGCCGCCAACCCCTACTTCCCCTATATCCGCTCGTTCAATCCGGAAGATTTCGGCAAGAGCCGCACTTCGGCGCAGCGCTGGACCGATCCGGAAGTGGTGGAGATGCTGAACAAGTACACCCAGGTGAAGGACCCGGCCGAGCAGAAGTCGATCATGGACGCCATCCAGCTCAAGGTGGCCGCGGCCATGCCGGTGATCCCGGTCTACAACAGCCCGTCTTTCTACCAGTACAGCACCAAGCGCTTTACCGGCTGGGCCAATGCGGACAACCAGATCACCTCGCCGGTGGTCTCCAACGCCAACCCGGGCCGCCTGATCCAGCTGCTGGCCCTGCGCCCGGTCGCGCAGTAACTGGCACTCAATCGAGGGCGCGGTCGCCGCGCCCTCATTTCTTCACGCAGCAGTACGAGATCCAATGGCCTTTCTGCTCCGTCGGCTGGTGTTCTACCTAGCGGCCTTCATCGCTGCGGCAACCATCAACTTCTTCCTGCCGCGCCTGATGCCGGGCGATCCGATCCAGAAGATGTTCGCCGGTGCCGGTTCCGACCTGTCGCTGGAAAACCTCAACGCGCTGAAGCTCACCTTCGGCTTCATCGATGCGCCGATCGGCGAGCAGTATCTGGCCTATCTGAAGAGCGTCTTCACCGGCGATCTCGGCCGCTCGGTCCGCTTCTTCCCGCTACCGGTCACCGAGCTGCTCGGCCGCGCCCTGGTCTGGACCGTCGGCCTTGTCGGCACCGCGACCATTATCGGTTTCACCATCGGCACGCTGCTCGGCGTGATGGCCGCCTGGCGCCGCGGCAGCCGCGTCGACACCATCATCTCGCTCAGCGCCATCTTTTCGAGCTCGGTGCCGGCGGTCGTCGTCTCGCTGATCGCGCTGTTCTTCTTCGGCTATACGCTCGGCTGGTTCCCGAACGGCTACGCCGCGGACCCGATGCTCGATCCCTCCTGGGGCTGGGATTACATCCTCAGCGTCCTCTACCACGGCACCCTGCCGATGCTGACCATGGTGATCGTCCTCACCGGTGGCTTCGCGGTGACCATGCGCAACAACATGATCAACCTGCTCGGCGAGGATTACATCGTCATGGGCCGCGCCAAGGGTCTCTCCGACCAGGGCGTCATGCTCTGGTACGCGGCGCGCAACGCCCTGCTCCCCACCGTCTCGGCCCTTGCCATCTCGCTCGGCGCCGTGCTCGGCGGCTCGCTGGTGACCGAGGTGGTGTTCAACTATCCCGGCATGGGCAACACACTCTACCAGGCCATCCTCGCCCGCGACTATCCGGTGATCCAGGGCGCCCTGCTGATCATGACCGCCGCGATGCTGACCGCCAACTTCATCGTCGATCTGAGCTATGTGCTGCTCGACCCACGCCTGAAGCGGGCCTGACCAATGACCCTCCTCACCCAGTTGCTGCGCAACAAGAAAGCCCTGGTGGGCGTGACGATCCTCGTGATCGTCATCCTCCTCGCGATCTTTGCGCCGCTGCTCACCGAGTATAGCCCGACCCAGCGCGTCGGCCGGCCGCATCAGGCGCCATCGGCGGACCATCTGCTCGGCACCACCCGGCTTGGCCACGACGTCTTCACCCGGCTGCTCTATGGCGCCCGCATCTCGCTCGCCGTCGGCTTCGGCGCAGGCCTCTTGATCACTGTGATCGGCACGGTGCTCGGCATCATTGCCGGCTACAAGGGCGGTGTGGTCGACGAGGTGATCACCTTCATGACCAACATGGTGCTGGTGATCCCCAACCTGCCGCTGCTGCTGGTGCTCGCCGCCTTCATCGGCCAGGCGAGCCCCTTGGTCATCGCCGTCATCCTCGGCTTCACCTCCTGGGCCTGGGGCGTGCGCGTCACCCGCTCGGAAACCCTGTCGATCCGCCAACGTGATTTCGTCAAATCCGCCGAAATGCTGGGCGAGCCCGGCTGGCGCATCATGGCCTTCGAGATCTTCCCCAACCTGATCTCGATCGTCGGCATCAACTTCATCGGCAGCGTGCTGTTCGCCGTCATCACCGAGGCGACGCTGGAGTTCCTCGGGCTGGGCGATCCCAACACCGTCTCCTGGGGCATCATGCTCTACAACGCCCAGAACGCCTCGGCGCTGTCGGTCGGCGCCTGGTGGGACATTCTCACCCCGTGCTTCGCCCTAGCGGTGCTCGGCCTTGGCCTGGCGCTGATCAACTTCGCCATCGACGAGATCGCCAACCCGCGGCTCAGGACCGGCGGCATGCTGGCCCGCTGGACCGGGCTGATCCGGCGCGGGGAGGGCACGCTGTGAGCGCTCCCGTCCTCTCGATCCGCAACCTCAGCATCGACTATATCGGCGCCACCAGCGATTTCCATGCGGTGAAGAATGTCAGCTTCGACATCGGCAAAGGTGAGTTCTTCGGGCTGGCCGGCGAGTCGGGTTGCGGCAAGAGCACCATTGCCTTCGCCATCAGCCGGTTGCACCGCCCGCCGGCGCTGATCCGTTCCGGCAGCCAGATCCTGCTCGACGGGCGCGACGTGCTCACCCT
>JAEUMC010000409.1 GCA_016793415.1 Devosia sp.
AGGCACACGGTTAGGTGGCTGCCAACGCTCCTCCCTTGACGTTGTCGACGTCCGGCAACTTGCGGTTGCCTGTGTTCTTATGGCGACGGACCCTAACAACTGAATCTGGGGCTGCCAAGCGGATTCTGCATGGCAGCCATCGCATTTTTACATAGTATTCAAGTCATCATTTGGTACCCGCCCGAAGCTGCGCAAAAGTGCCGCAGAGCCAAGCGTTTGCCTAAGTTTCGCGCGCTTTTGCGGGCTCCACTTTGCCCCGCTTTGCGCTATAGGGGATCGCAATCCGAATCCGGCGCCATCGAGGACCGTACATGCGTTTGAGCCGTTACTTCCTGCCCCTCCTGAAGGAGACGCCGAAAGAGGCTGAGATCGTCTCGCACCAGCTGATGCTGCGTGCCGGCATGATCAAGCAGCAGGCCGCGGGGAGCTACTCCTGGCTGCCGCTCGGCTTCAAGGTGCTGAACAAGATCATCCGCATCATCGAAGAGGAGCAGAACCGCTCCGGCGCGGTGCAATTGCTGATGCCGACCATCCAGTCGGCGGATCTTTGGAAGGAATCGGGCCGCTACGACGCCTACGGCAAGGAGATGCTGCGCATCGAGGACCGGCACGAGCGCGACATGCTGTTCGGGCCGACCAACGAGGAGGTGATCACCGACATCTTCCGCACCTATGTGAGGTCCTACAAGGAGCTGCCGCTGAACCTATACCACATCCAGTGGAAGTTCCGTGACGAGGTGCGCCCGCGCTTCGGCACCATGCGCTCGCGCGAGTTCCTGATGAAGGACGCCTACTCGTTCGATCTCGACGAGGCCGGCGCAACCCAAGCCTTCTACCGGATGTTCGTCGCTTATCTCCGGACCTTCCATCGCATGGGCCTCGTCGGCGTGCCGATGCGAGCCGATACCGGCCCGATCGGCGGCGACCTGAGCTACGAGTTCCACGTGCTGGCCGATACCGGCGAGAGCGCGGTGTTCCTCGACAAGCGCCTGGTGGACAAACCGATACCGGCGATCGACACCGACTTCCGCTCGGACCTGACGCCGATCTTCAAGGATTGGACGTCGCTGTTCGCCGCAACCGACGAAATGACCGACGAGGCGGGGTTCAAGGCGGCCGTCGATCCCGAGCACCAGCTCGCGGCCCGCGGCATCGAGGTCGGTCACATCTTCTATTTCGGCACCAAGTATTCCAAGCCGATGAAGGCGACCGTCACCAACCAGGATGGGCAGGCGGTCGAAGTGCAGATGGGCAGCTACGGCATCGGCCCGACGCGCCTGGTGCCGGCCATCATCGAAGCTTCGCACGACGATGCCGGCATTGTCTGGCCGGTGAGCGTCGCGCCGTTCGAGGCCGTGGTGATCAACCTCAAGGTCGGCGACGCCGAGAGCGACCGCGCCTCCGAGCGGCTCTACGACGACCTCACCCGCGAGGGCATCGACGTGCTGCTCGATGATCGCGACCAGGGTGCCGGCGGCAAGTTTGCGGCGGCCGACCTGATCGGCATTCCGTATCAGCTGATCGTCGGGCCGCGCGGCCTCAAGGATGGCGTGGTCGAGATCAAGCATCGCAAGTCCGGCGAGCGCGAGACGCTCTCCATCGAGGAGGCGGTTGGCCGGCTCAAGTCGCTGATCGTGCCGCAGCGGCGGGACAGCGTTTGACCGCTTCCCCGCCTATCGCGGCGAAAGGGCCAGGGCCGTTCTCGCGCTTCGAGTTCCTGGTGGCGGGCCGCTATCTGCGGGCCCGCCGCAAGGAGAAGTTTGCCTCGGTCATTACCATCCTGACGATGGTGGGCGTGGTGCTGGGCGTCGCGACGCTGATCGTCGTGATGTCAGTGATGAATGGGTTTCGTACCGAACTGCTGGGCAAGATTCTCGGGCTGAATGGCCACTTCGTGGTGCAGACCGCGGGCGACGGCTTTGATGGCTATGACGACGTGGTGAGCCGCCTCGAAGGGGTCGAGGGCGTCCGCTACGCCATCCCCTATGTCGAGGGCCAGGCCCTGGCCTCGGGCAACTCGAGCGCCACCGGCGTCGTGGTGCGCGGCATCAGCGAGGCCTCGCTCGGCAAGCTGCGGCTGCTGCGCGACGGCGCGGCGCTCGGCGGCTGGGACCAGTGGGACGGCAGCCAGGGCGTCGCCATCGGCCAGCGGCTCAGCGAGCGCCTCGGGGTATCGCTGGGCGACCGGATCACCATCATCAATCCCAATGGCACGCCGACGCCGTTCGGCATGACGCCGGCGGAGCTGACGTTGCCGGTGAACGTCATCTTCAATATCGGCATGCCGGAGTATGACGGGTTCTACATCTACCTGCCGATGCAAGAGGCTCAGGTCTACTTCCGGCTGTTCGAGGACAAGCTGAAGCCCGGTGTCCAGATGCCGGGAGTGATGGCGACCGACGAAGAGATCGATGCCGCCTATGAGCGCGCCTACAAGGCGAGCGGGGTGGAGGTGTTCGTCGCCGACCCCGACAAGATCGGCGGCATGCGCGACAAGCTGACTGCGGCGCTCGACGGCAAGTTCACCATCACCGACTGGCAGCAGCGCAACGCCACCTTCTTCTCCGCCCTGCAGGTGGAGCGCGTGGTGATGTTCGTCATCCTCTCCCTGATCATCCTCGTTGCCGCCTTCAACATCATCGCCAGCCTGGTGATGCTGGTGAAGGACAAGGGACCGGACATCGCAGTGCTCCGCACCATGGGCGCGACCCGGGGCTCGATCCTCCGCATCTTCTCGATGACCGGCTTTGCCATCGGCCTGTCCGGCACCTTCCTCGGTTTGATCCTGGGGCTGGTTTTCGCCATCAATGTCGAAGCGATCCGCGCCTTCGTCTCGAACCTGCTCAACATCTCGATCTTTCCGCCAGAACTCTTCCTGATGGCAGGCCTGCCGTCGCGGGTCGATCCGTTCGAGGTGACGCTCGTCGTGCTGCTGTCACTGGGGCTGACGTTCCTCGCCACGCTCTATCCGGCGTGGCGGGCGGCGCGGCTCGATCCGGTCGAGGGGCTGAACCAATGACCGAGCGCACGCCAGCTGCCGATCCCGGCCCGTTCTCGCGCTTCGAGTTCCTGGTGGCCGGCCGCTATCTGCGCGCCCGGCGGCGGGATCGCTTCGTCTCGGTCATAGCCGGGCTGACGCTCACCGGCATCGCACTGGGGGTAGCGGCGCTGATCGTCGTCACCTCGGTAATGAACGGCTTCAATGCCGAGATCATTTCCAAACTGCTGGGGTTGAACGGCCATTTCTCGGCCTATCCGATCGAGGCACGCTTCACCGACTATGACCGCTCGGCCGAACAGATCCAGGGCGTCGACGGCGTCATCGCCGCGATTCCCTTTGTCGAAGGGCAGGCGCTGGCCTCGGGCGCCAAGGCCGACGCGACCGGCGCCATCGTTCGCGGCGTGTCTCTGGGCTCGATCGAAAAGCTGAAGCTGCTGCACGAGGGCGCCATCCTTGGCCACTGGGATGGCTGGGACGAGGGCAACGGCATCGCCATCGGGCGGCGGCTGGCGGAAAAGCTCAAGGTCAATATCGGCGACCCGGTGACACTCCTGGCCCCCGACGCTTCCGGGTTGCAGAGCGGCGCCTCGCCGCGCACCCGCTCGTTCCCGGTCAAGGTGATCTTCGATCTGGGGATGACCGAGTTCGACAGCTTCTATCTCTACATGCCGCTGCGACCGGCGCAGGACTACCTCGAGATGTTCGACCGGGTGCTGAAGCCCGATGCGAGCGTGCCGCCGCTCGATGCGGACGAGGCCGATCGCGAGGCGGCTTATGACCGGATCTACCGCGCGACGGCCATCGAGGTGTTCATCGCCGACCCGAACGCGCTCGACACCATGCGGCTGAAGATCGGCCAACAGATCGATCGGCCACTGATCCTCTCGGACTGGCGGCAGCAGCACCAGAACTTCTTCGATGCGCTGCAGACGCAGGGCAGCGTGATGTTCGTGATCCTGTCGATGATCGTGGTCGTCGCCGCCTTCAACATCATCTCCAGCCTGATCATGCTGGTGAAGGACAAGGGCACCGACATTGCGGTGCTGCGCACCATGGGTGCGACGCGCGGTTCGATCATGCGGATCTTCGGGATTGCCGGCGTCGCGATCGGTGTCGGCGGCACCTTGCTGGGGCTGGCGCTCGGGTTGGTGATCGCGGCCAATGCCGAGGCGATCAGGGCGTTCCTGTCCAGCGTCCTCGTCTTCACCATCTTCCCGCCCGAGGTGTTCTTCCTCTCTTCGCTGCCGAGCCGGACCAACCCCTCCGAGGTGATCGCCATCGTCGCCGTGGCGATGGGGCTCAGCTTCCTCGCGACGCTCTATCCTGCCTGGCGCGCTGCCCAATATGACCCTGTCGAGGCCCTTCGCTATGAGTGACGTCCACCTGAAGCTTGCCAAGGTGCATCGCCACTACGGCGAGGGCGACACGCTGGTGCGGGTGCTCGAGGCTGCCGATCTCGAGGTCAGAGGCGGCGAACTCGTCGCTATCGTCGCGCCGTCGGGCGCCGGCAAATCGACGTTGCTGCACATCTCCGGGCTGCTGGAGCGGCCGCAAGGCGGCGAAGTCGAAGTCACGGGCGTGCCCACCAGCAAGCTTAATGAGCGCGGACGGACGCTGCTGCGCCGCAACACCATCGGCTACGTCTACCAGTTCCATCACCTGTTGCCGGAGTTCTCGGCAATCGAGAACGTGACGATGCCGCAACTGATCGCCGGGCGCGATCGCGTCGCCGCCGAGAAACGCGGCATGCAATTGCTCGATATTCTCGGCATCGCCCCGCGGGCCCAGCACCGGCCGGCTGAACTCTCGGGTGGCGAACAACAGCGCGTCGCCATTGCCCGGGCAGCGGCCAATCACCCTCGCATCATCCTCGCGGACGAGCCGACCGGCAACCTCGATCCCGATACCAGCGACGTGGTGTTCGACGCGCTTGCAGCGCTGATCCGGGAAGAGGGCGCTGCGGCGCTGATCGCCACGCACAACCACGACCTGGCAAGGCGGGCAAACCGGATCGTGACGCTGCGCGGCGGGCTGATCGAAGAGACGACGCTGTAGAACGTTCGAGTCCGACGCCGTAGCCTTCGGCCACCTCCGGGCGGGGGCTACGCCCTCGTCCCGCGACCCTGAGCGGAGAAGGGACGAAACAGCCAATGCCGGGTGCAGGTGACGACCAACGCACCCAGACTCCTTCAAGGTAGGATCTAGGCTTCCGGCCGGACCTCGTCCTCATCATCCTCGCCCGCACGGCGCAGCCGTTCCCGATCCAGCAGGCTGTTCACCCTGGTTCTGAGGCCGCGGATCTGCCGGGCCTGCCGCTCGTTGGTATCCCGCAATTGCCGGATGCGGGTTTCCGCCGCCTCCTGGTGGTTGATATCCCACTCGCGCACGCGCCGGATCACCACCTTGGCTTCCGGTGGTGGCTCGAGGAGCGTGTCCCAATCGGTATCGAGCGAGGCGACGAGCTTGTGCGCGGCGAGCGCAGCGGAGTCGCGTTCGCCGGGATTGTCGGATCCCAGGAGCTTGAGGATACGGACCAGTTTCTTGCGCGTGCGGGGATCTATCGCCATGACGAAAGGGGTAACCACATCGCTACGCGAAATCCAGCGGTCTCCCTTCTAGCGCTTGGGTGCCATCAGCGCCGTGACCTCGGCAAAGGTGATGGCGTCGTCGAGGTAAGTGGCGGTGCCGGGGCCGAGCAGCTCCAGCGATGCGTCCCGGAGACCGGTGAGGGCGGCGCGAGCGAACGAGCTGCCGGTGCTGACCCGACGGACGCCGGCGGCGGCGAGGTCGGCGAGAGAGTAGGGCGTGTTCCTGGCCCCCAGCACCACGTTGACCGGCTTGCTGACCGAAGCGCAAACGGTGCGGATCGCCTCGAGGTTGGGCAGCCCTGGGGCGAACAGCACGTCGGCGCCGGCCTTCTCGTAAGCCTGCAAACGGCGGATGGTGTCGTCGAGGTCGTTACGGCCGTGGAGGAAGTTCTCGGCGCGAGCGACAAAGGTGTAGGGGAACGACCGGGCGTGGGCCGCCTCGGCCGCTGCTGCCACCCGCTCGACCGAGAGGGTGAAGTCATAGATCGGATCAGCGGCATTGCCGGTGGCATCTTCGATCGAACTGCCGACGAGACCGACTTCGGCGGCCAGACGAGTGGTTTCGGCGGCAGCCTCGGGGGTGTCGCCATAGCCGTTTTCGAGATCGGCACTCACCGGCAGATCGGTCGCGGCAACAATGTCGGCGGCGTTGCGGAGAGCCTCGTCGCGGCTGACGCTGCCTTCGCCGTCGCGGCGACCCAGCGCGAAGGCGAGGCCGGCGCTGGTGGTGGCCAGCGCCTTGAACCCGAACCCGGCGAGGAGGCGGGCGCTCCCGGCATCCCACGGGTTCGGGATGACGAATAGCGGCCCTTGATGAAGTGCCTGGAAACGCTCGGCTTTCTGCTGCTGGTTCACGCTGGTGCTCCTTGGGCGAGAGGGGCGATCGCCGACTCGCGCGTTAACCATGTATTCATGGCTGGGCCGATCTCGCTAGACAAGAACAAATTGAGAACATACAAGAACGGAACAGAAACTTTGGAGGTTCCGATGCTCTCTTTCGTCAAGGATCTGCTGGCTTTCGTCACCATCTGCGGCTTCTCGGTCGCCTCGCTCACCTGGATGGATATCGCTGCCCGACTCGTGTGACTGGGTTGTGGATTGACGTCCTCGTGTGTGGCCGTGGTGCCGCCACGGGGTTAGGAACGACGAATGGCTGGCCCCGGCTTCATTCATCTGCACGTACATTCGGCTTACTCGCTCCTCGAGGGGGCGTTGCCGCTTTCGAAGCTGCTCGATCTCGCCAAGGCTGACAAGCAGCCGGCGCTCGGCATCGCCGACACCAACAACCTGTTCGGAGCACTGGAGTTCTCCGAAAAGGCCGCTGGCAAGGGTATCCAGCCGCTGATCGGCGTTGAACTGGATGTCGATTTCTCCGCCATGGAGGACAACCAGGATCGCATGCAGGAGCGGGGCCACGACCGGGGCCGCTTCGGCAAGGGCGGCCTGGTGCTGCTGGCGGCTTCGGAAGCCGGCTTTGCCAATCTCTCCACCCTGGTGAGCCGCGCGCATCTCGAAGGCGAGAACGGGCGTGCCGCCGCCAAGCTCGACTGGATGCAGCGCGAAGCGCTGGAGGGCATCATCTGCCTCAGTGGTGGTCCCGAAGGCGCCATCGACCCCTGGTTCGCCAACAATGCCGATGCCATTGCGCAGGCCCGGCTCGACCGGTTGCGCGAACTGTTCGGCGACCGCTTCTATATCGAATTGCAGCGGCATGGCCGGCCGCAGGAAACGCTGAACGAGGCCAAGCTGATCGACTACGCCTATGCGCGCGGCGTGCCGCTGGTTGCGACCAACGAGCCGTTCTATCCGGCGCCCGCCGACCATGAGGCGCATGACGCGCTTCTGGCCATCGCAGGCGGCACGGTGGTGGCGCAGACCGAGCGCCGCAAGCTCACCGACCAGCACTATTTCAAGACCCGCGAGGAGATGCAGAAGCTCTTCGCCGATCTGCCCGAGGCGCTCGACAATACCATCGAAATCGCGCAACGCATCGGTTACCGGCCGAAGAAGCGCAACCCGGTGCTGCCGACCTTTGCGGCGTCT
>JAEUMC010000414.1 GCA_016793415.1 Devosia sp.
TGACGCCGATCTCCGAGATGGGCCTCGGCATCCGGGTCGAGGCCCGCACCGGCGATACCCCGTCGCATCGGCGCCAGCGCCAGCGCTTCGACCCGCCGCAGATCCTGCTGACTACGCCGGAGCAACTGGCGTTGCTGCTCAGCCACCCGGATGCGCCCAAACTGTTCGGCGCGCTCCGCCGGGTCGTGCTCGATGAACTGCACGCCATGGTCACCAACAAGCGCGGCGAGCTGATGTCGCTCGGCGTCGCCCGGCTCGGCACGCTGGCGCCGCAGCTCCGGATCACTGCGCTCAGCGCCACCGTCGCCCGCCCGGATCTGCTGCGCGACTGGATCGCGAGCCCGGTGCCCGGCGCCAAGGCGCGGCTGCTGATGGGAGAGGGCGGGGCGAAACCCCATATCGAAATCCTGAAGTCAGAGCAGGTAATCCCCTGGGCCGGGCACTCCTCGCTTTACGCCATCCCCGACCTCTACCGCACCATCAAGGAGCACAAGACGACGCTCTTGTTCGTCAACACGCGCAGCCAGGCCGAGATGCTGTTCCAGGAGCTATGGGCGGCCAACGAGGACATGCTGCCCATCGCCATGCATCACGGCTCGCTCGCGGTGGAGCAGCGGCGCAAGGTAGAAGCGGCAATGTCGGAAGGCCGGCTGCGCGCTGTGGTCTGCACGTCGACCCTCGATCTCGGCATCGATTGGGGCGACGTCGACCTCGTGATGCAGGTCGGGGCGCCCAAGGGCTCTTCGCGCATGCTGCAGCGCATCGGCCGGGCCAACCATCGGCTCGATGAACCGAGCAAGGCGCTGTTCGTCCCGTCCAATCGTTTCGAAGTGCTGGAGTGCGAGGCGGCGCTAGAGGCCGTTGAACACAACCATCAGGACAGCGAAGACCCGGTCTCCGGCGGGCTCGATGTGCTGGCCCAGCACATCCTCGGCAGCGCCTGCGCTGACGCGTTCGATCCGGTGGCGCTGCATGCCGAGATCCGGCGGGCCTGGCCCTACCGCGAACTGAGCTGGGAGCAGTTCGAGCGCACCGTCGATTTCGTTGCCACCGGTGGTTACGCGCTGCGCGCCTATGAGCGCTACGCCAAGCTGCGGCAGACCGGCGACGGCAAGTTCCGCATCTCCAACCCACAGGTGGCGCAGCAATATCGGCTCAATATCGGCACCATCGTCGAGGAACCGATGGTGAAGGTCCGGTTGGTGAAGGGCCGTGGCTTCACCAAGGGGGCGACCACCGGCCCGATCGGCCGTTTCGGCCGGGTGCTGGGCGAGATGGAGGAGTATTTCTTCACCACCCTCACCAAGGGCGACACCTTCCTGTTCGGCTCGGAGATCGTCGCCTATGAGGGGATGTTCGAGAGCGAGGCCTATGTGTCGCGCTCGCAGGGCAAGGACCCGAAGATTCCGTCCTACATGGGTGGCAAGTTCCCGCTCTCCACCTTCCTCGCCGACGGGGTGCGGAGGCTCCTCGCCCACCCCGATCAATGGCACCTGCTGCCTGATCAGGTGAGCGACTGGCTGCGCCTGCAGCAGGAGGCGTCAGTGTTGCCGGCCCAGGACTCGCTGCTGGTCGAGACCTTTCCACGCGGCGCGCAGAATTATCTTGTCTGCTACCCGTTCGAGGGACGATTGGCACACCAGACGCTGGGGATGCTGCTGACCCGCCGGCTGGAGCGGGCCCGCGCCCGTCCGCTCGGCTTCGTCGCTTCGGACTATTCGCTCGCCGTCTGGGGGCTGGGCGATTTCTCGGCGCTGATCCGCACCGGCAGGCTGTCGCTCGATGAGCTGTTCGACGAAGACATGCTGGGCGACGATCTCGAGGCCTGGCTCGATGAAAGCCAACTGATGCGCCGCACCTTCCGCAACTGCGCCATCATCGCCGGGCTGATCGAACGCCGGCATCCGGGGCAGAAGGAAAAGACCGGCCGGCAGATCACCGTGTCGTCCGACATCATCTACGATGTGCTCTACCAGCACGAGCCCGACCACATCCTGATCCAGGCCACCCGCCGTGACGCGGCGCGCGGGCTGCTCGATATCGAGCGGCTCGGCCACATGCTCGCCCGCATCAAGCAGCACATCGTACACAAGCCGCTCGACCGAATCTCGCCATTGGCGGTACCGGTATTGCTCGATATCGGAAAGGTTCCGGTGGTCGGCGAGGCCCGCGAAAGCACCATGGCCGAAGCTGCCGAGGAGCTGATCGCCGAAGCCATGGGTATGAATCCCGAGACAAGGAAGCGGGCGAATTGACTTCAGCCTGGGCAGCGCGCACTGCCCCGATCGACGACAAGGGCGATCCCGTGCACCTGCATTTCGCCGGTCACAGTTTCGAGCCGCTCCCCTCTGGCGCCCTCTGGTGGGCCGCCGAGAGCGCCCTGCTGGTCGCCGACCTGCACCTCGAAAAGCTCTCCTCCTTTGCCAGACGCGGCAGCCTGCTGCCGCCCTACGATACCGGCCTGACCCTGCGACGCCTCGAAGCCGACATCGCCCAGACCGGCGCCACCGAAGTGATCGCGCTCGGCGACAGTTTTCACCGCGACGAGGGCAGCTCGACGCTGCTGCCGGCCGATCGGCTGCGGCTTGCGGCGTTGCTGGGCAAGGCCCGCTGGACCTGGATTTCCGGCAATCACGATCCGGCGCCGCACAGCCTGGGCGGCACCTGCGTCACCGGCCTCAGCCGCGCCGGCCTGTCCCTGACGCATGAACCTGCAGCGGGGCAGGGCGTCATCGCCGGGCACCTGCATCCGGCGGCGCATGTGGCGATGAACGGTCGCTCGGTCCGTCGCCCGTGCTTCGTCCATGATGGCCGGCTGATGGTGCTGCCGGCCTATGGTTCGGCCACCGGCAGCCTCAACATCCTCAGCCCGGCCTTTGTGGGCCTCCTGCACTGGCCGACGCTCGAAGTGGCGATGATCGGCCGGGGGCGGGTCTATCCCGTGAGCCCGAAGCGGCTGGTGCCGGGATACGATTGGTAGCCGGGCGGACCAGGCTCCATTCACTGGCGACTTCGGGCCGTATGGGTCGGCCATCCGACTTGGATCACACTGCTTGTGCGGCGGGTGTTCCCCCGGGTGCTTCAGTGTGCCCGCAGATATGGAGTCCAACCATGCTGCTTAGCGCGACCTCGCGACTTCCCATCCTCATTGCCGGCCTTACCCTGGCGCTGTCTTTCGGGACGGCGGCACTCAGCGAAAGCCGGGTCGTCTTCCAGGCCAGCAAGGAACAGGTCAAGAAGGCCTGCGACAATATCGAGGGCGGAGGCGGCGTTCCGGTGAAGGGCGAGGGCGGCACCGGCTATGGCTGCTACAACAACAATAACGGCGTGCTCGTCGCCTGCTCCGACGGCGGCACCTGCACCGGCTACCTGCCCAAGGGGGCGCCGCGGAAGAAGGCGCTGGGTAACGTGCTGAATTTCGGCGCCGGGGTCAGCTCCGCGCCGGAGGCCAAGAGTTCGGAAGGTAGCGCTGGCGGCGGTAATGGCGGTGGTGGTGGTGGTGGGAACCCCTGTGGACCGGATGGTTGCCTCTACTGACAACGACGCTTGCTGAGGGCAGCTGCGGCTTCAGGTACGTGCCCGAAAATATTCCGGTCCCGAACCCTTGATCGGC
>JAEUMC010000431.1 GCA_016793415.1 Devosia sp.
CCTCCAACCTCGGGCCGGATGGCAACCTGCCGCTCGTCACCCTCTCTCCGCAATGGGAGCGCGATTTCGCCGAGGCGATGATGGGCGAGGGCAATGACCGCCACCTCGCGATGGCGCCCTCGCGGCTGCAGCAGTTCATCATCTCGGTGCAGCAGGCCTTCGAGAACGCCGCCCAGATGGGCGAGATCCCGGTGCTCATCACCTCGCCTTCGATCCGCCCGCACGTCCGCGCCATCATCGAGCGCTTCCGCCCGCAGACCGTGGTGATGAGCCAGAACGAAGTGCACCCGCGCGTGCGGCTGAAGACGATCGGGAGCGTGTGAGGTC
Source organism: Devosia sp. (assembly GCA_016793415.1). Lineage (GTDB taxonomy): Bacteria > Pseudomonadota > Alphaproteobacteria > Rhizobiales > Devosiaceae > Devosia_A. Next base: position 328 of record JAEUMC010000431.1, read on the forward strand.
GGAGCGTGGGCCACCCCCACCCAGCGACGCTAGCTCGCTTCGCTCGCAAGCTTTGCTGCCCTCCCCACAAGGGGGAGGGAGGTGACAGCCGCACGGTTTCGGTTCTCGCCTCTCCCTCCCCTCGGGGCGACATCTTGTCGTCCCCTGGGGAGGGATTAAGGGTGGGGGTGGGCCCCACACTCGGTGCTAGCGCAACCGCACGACCTCCCACATCGCCACCGCCGCCCACCCCAACCCCAGCATCAGCACGGGCGCATAGAGCGCGCCCCAATAGTAGTTGAACGGCTTGCCTACCGCGGCGAACAGCACGACGAACACCACCACGGTCGCCAGCGCCAGCGTGCCCTTCGGCCAGGCCCAGAGCCCCAATAGCCCTATCGGCAAGAGTATCGCTGGCAGCCACACCGGCCCGAGGCTCCACAGGCCGTTGAACCCCGCTGTTGCGAAGATGAAGCCGAGCCCGCCGAACTGCAGCCAGCCATCGCCATAGGCGCGGTCCATCGGCCCCAGCTGCTGGCTCACCATCCACCAGTGCCAGCCGAAATAGACGGCATAGGCGACGAGCCCCAGGGCCCAGGCCCCGACTTCGCCCCAGCGCCGCTCACGCGCCGCGAGGACGATGGCGACGACCACGTAGGGCGCCGCCAACTCGCGCAGGAACAGCGCCAGCAGGCCGACCAGCAATCCGGCGATCCGCCAGCCATTGCCGTATGCCGCCACCGACACGAGGATCAGCGTCCCCGCCGCCACCTCCGAAAACACCACGCTCGATGGCGCGACAATGCCGCCCAAGCTGAGGCCAACCGCCAGCATCGACAGCACGGCGACCAGCACCCCGCCATCCTGGCGCAGCATGCGATAGACCAGCAACAGGCCGACCAGCGCCATGGCGGCCAGCACCCCCTGCCCCCAGCCTGGTGGCAGCGCCGCCAGCAGCAGCGGCCAGGCAGGGGTGCGCCAGTTGAACACCGAACGCGTGCCGTAGCCGTCGGCCACCAGCACCTCATGCGCCGCGCTGTAGTAGTCGGCGCCGCCGCGCATCCGCTCGATGATCCGCTGGTAGCTGACGAGGTCACCCTCCGGCACCACCGCCACCGCCGCGTCGGCCGGCACTGCCGGCGCACGGCCCATGGCGATCAGCAGCAGCAGGATGATGGCGGCGGCCACCAGCCCCAGCACCACATAAGCCAGCGGCCGCGGCAATTGGGTCAATCGCGTACGCATCGCGTTGAGGGCACCTCCCGTTGTCTTCCGATAATGCCCTGACGGGCTTAATATTTCGGGATGCCGCCCGGAACTCGCGCGCCCCGGCGGCATTGTGATCCCCGCGTCACCCAACGGGCCCCGATGAAGCTCTTTCGCTGCGACCATTGCGGTCACCTGCTCTACTTCGAGAACACCCGCTGCGAGCGTTGCGGCCGGGCGCTCGGCTATGGTCCGCTCACCAACAACCTGTTCTCACTCGATGGCGGCCCCGGCATCTGGATGGCGCCGGCCTTCTTCAACCGCTCCTTCGTCTATTGCGCCAATGCCGCGCATGGCGCCTGCAACTGGCTGCTGCTGCATACGCCCGGCGCCGATCCCTACTGCCTCGCCTGCCGCCATAACGGGCTGATCCCCGACATCCAGAACCCGGTCGATCTGGGCCGCTGGCAGGTGATCGAGCGCGCCAAGAAGCGACTGATCTACTCGCTGCTGCGCCTGCATCTGCCGCTCGCCACCCGCAACGAGGACCCGGTGCATGGCCTGAGCTTCCAGTTCCTCAACGAGGAAATCGCGCCGGCCCCGGTGCTGACCGGCCACGACAGCGGCATCATCACCCTGGCGCTGAAGGAAGCCGACGACGCGGCCCGCGAATATCGCCGCACCCAGTTCAACGAACCCTACCGCACCCTGCTCGGCCATTTCCGCCACGAGATCGGCCACTATTCCTGGGACGTTCTGGTCGCCGGCCGGCCGTCGCACGAGGAAT
>JAEUMC010000446.1 GCA_016793415.1 Devosia sp.
GGCTGGGGGCGCCGCCGCCGGTACCGGCGGTTTAGGCGTTTCACTGTCGGGATGCTGCTGCCGATCCAGGCGGGCACAAAAGTGTCTCGGCTTACCACTGGTGTCATTCCCGCGTAGGCGGGAACCTAGTGGGATGCTGCGGCATCCGCTGTAGCTGAGAGATCCCGCTGGGTCCCCGCCTTCGCGGGGATGACACCGCGGGCAGGTTCATTCACCGAGCGCAGCTCAAGCAGTGCTCAACGAAACCTACCAGTAGGCGAGCGCTGCGAACGGATCGTTGGTGAAGGTGCCAGCCTTGCGCTTTTCGTAGAAATTGTTCCCACCGGCTTCCAGTACGTAGAACATGTTGTTGTACGAGAACCGGTAGCCCGCCGTGTGGAAGTGCTTCACGTCGCGCGACAATGTCGGGTGGCGGGCACCGCGCAGCACCTGGTCGGCAACGCTGTAGGCCATTGCCGCCGAGCGCTTCTCGGTCATCTTCTTGGACAGCACGCCGGGAGCGAATTGGTTCTTCTGGCCTACCACGCCGCAGACCGATTGCGGGTAGCGTTTGTCGGCGACGCGGTTCATCACCACCGTGCCGACGGCAAGCATGCCTTCTTCGCTCGAGCGGTTGGATTCGAAGTACATCGCGCGTGCCAGGCAATCGCGCGAGGAGAGGCCGCCAATCGAGAAAGTGGCGCAGCCGGCGACGAGGCTCAACAGCATCGGCGCCGCGAACAGCAGCTTGAGTGACCCTGCCAACGATGACTCCAGAACGCGAACACAACTAAGGAGCCGGGCTGACGCCGCCCGCGCTCCCTAGAATGCACGTAGTGGAGTTAAGAGGACGTTGAGGATGTCAGCGCCGGCGGTTGCCTGAGGCCATCACCAGGCTCACGAGGCACGCGAGGCCCACCAGCGCCGCCATGGTCGGGGCCGGATCGCGGCGCACCGCTTTGCCGGCCTTCCAGGCCTGCTTGCCGAGCACCCGGGCCGCAGCAGCACCCTGATGCAGCGCTTCATCGGCGAAGTCGTGCGCCATATGGTTCACCTCATGGCGGGCGCCACGGCCGTAGCGCGCCAGGGCGTTGGAGAGATGGCCGGCGTCGCGCGCCAGGCTCGCGAACTGGCGGCCGAAGCGTTCCTGGGCATCATCGGTGAAGTGAGACAAGTCGAAACCGCGGGAATGGGCCATGGCTGAAGCTCCTCAGTGTATGAGGCGCTAACGCGACAGCGGCTTTCGGGGTTCCGGAAACTGGGCGAGGGCAGGGCTACCAGCCGGTAGCGTCGTCCTGCCCTCTACTTAAGCTCGATAAACTTGAGCGCAATCCGTTAACGAGTGGTTAACGTCTGCCCGCTGGAACCACCGCCCGTCGATAGAGATGCCAGGTCGCATGGCCAAGCACCGGAACGACGATGCTGAGCCCGACCAGCAGCGGAATCGTGCCGATGACCAGCAGCGCCGCGACGATCAGGCCCCAGGCGGCGATCTGCACCGGGTTCTTCAGCGTCACGCGCAGGGAAGTCTGTACGGCGATGGCAGTGCCAAGGTCGCGGTCGAGCAGCAGCGGGATGGAAACCACCATGGTGGCGAGCACGAATGCAGCGAACAGGAAGCCGATCAGGTTGCCCCAGATCATCAACTGCTGGCCTTGCGGGGTGGTGAGGACCTCGTTGACGAAGGCCATCAGCGTCGGCGGCGAGCCCGGACCGAAAAACGACTCGTAGATGAACTGTGCCGTCATCAGCCATACGGTGAAGACGATCAGCATCATTACGCCCAACGCCGCGATCGAGGCGAAGGCTGGGGTCTTGAACACATCGAACGCTGCGCGCCAATGCGTATCGAGGCCTTGCTCCTGCCGCCGGCTCATTTCGTAGATCGGCAGCGCCAGGAACGGTCCGACGAGCGCGAAGCCGGAGATCAGCGGGAACAGCAACGGCCAGGAATTGTTGCCGGAGGTCCATACGGCCAGCATCGCGCCAACCAGCGGGTAGATCAGGCCCAGAAAAGCCAGGTGCGAGGGCTTTTGCCAGAAATCGCGCCAGCCTTCGGCCAGGGCGCCGGTAAGGTCGTCGAAGCCGATGCGCCGGACCTCGGGCACTTCGAGCCGTTCCGCATTGGTGAGCACGTGAAAGCCGACCATCTCCATCCTCCTCGAAATGGGGAGCCAGGACGGTCGCCGCTTGGCGTTGCTAACGCCCGGCGGATACCGCCACTGCGTCTCGAACAGCATCCTAGACCGTTTTTTCGATCCTGTCGAAGTAAGCCTTTCGTGTGCCGCCGTGAACGGAACGCCGATTTCAAGGTCTCGAACGGGACAAAAAGCGACCGCGTTCGGTTGATGTGCGGGGCTCGATCCCCAAATGCGTTGCAGCAACTGGGAAAAGGGGAACGCGATGACAGGCAAGGAAGGTGCGAGGCTGCACCGGCAGTTCGACAGGATTGGCCGTGCCGTACCTGCCTCGACCGGCTTTCTCGCGTGGATCCGCAAGCCGTCCTCGCGGATCGTCCGCATCCCGCTGGGCATCCTGCTGATTCTGGGTGGCGTGTTCAGCTTCCTGCCGCTGCTCGGCGTCTGGATGCTGCCGCTCGGTCTGTTCCTGCTCGCGCTCGACCTGCCGTTCCTGCAGGGCCCGCTCAACCGGCTTAGCTTCTGGGTGCAGCGCAAGTGGACCAACTGGCAGCGCAGCCGGAAGAACAGGAAGCAGTAGCTATTCCAGCGTGCCGTTGGCGATCGCCGCTTCCAGGAGGTCCACGGTGTACGCAAGCTTCTCGTCGACGACGTGCAGGTAGCGCTTCCAGTCGTCGAGATGGCCCAGTTCCTCGTCGCCGTCGGAAATTCCGCGCAGCGCGATGAGCGGCACCTTGAAGCGCTGGCAGGCGCGCAACACCGCATAGGTCTCCATGTCGACCATGTCGGCCTTGATCCCGCCGTACGCGGCACCCGACACCACGTTGGCGCCGGTCGAGAGCGTCGCCTTGGCGACGCCGGGGATGAACGGTCCGAGCGGGATCACCGCCGGCTGGTCGAGCAGGGGGGTAACACCGGCTTCGAAGCCGAGCGGCGAAGCATCCATGTCGCGATAGTCGACCGAGATCGCCTGGTAGACTCCGGTCTGCTCCAGCTTCGCTGAGCCCGCCGAGCCCAATGACACCACCAGCGCCGGGAGTTTCCCCTGCGCCTCCAGCCTGGCAAGCGCATGCGTCACCACGATCGCCGCTTCCACCGGGCCGACCCCGGTCATCAGCGGCGTGATGCGCGAGCGCAGGTGCGGGCCGTACTCGTTGTCGAGCGCCATGACGTAGAGGATGTCGGCCGAGCCGGGGGTACGGGAAGCGAAGGGCATGAGGACTCGTCCGGATTTTCAGGCTGGTGCCGGAGGCGTAAGCTCGAACCGCGGCTCATGCAACGGAGGAGAACATGCTTCTGTCCGACCATCGTGCCTACTCCACCATTCCGGCATCCAACCTGGCGCGGGCCAAGGCCTGGTATCGCGACAAGCTCGGCCTGGAGCCGGCGCAGGAGCTACCGATCGGCATCGTCTACAAGCTCGCCGACGGCACCGGCTTCCAGCTCTATGAGACCCAGTTCGCCGGTACTGCGCAGAACACCGCGATGGCGTTCAGCTCCACCGACGTCGCCGCCGATATGCAGATGCTGCGGGCGCGCGGCGTGAAATTCGAGGAATACGACTTTCCCGGGCTGAAAACCGAGAACGGCATGGCCCAGATGGGGCCTTACCACGGCGCCTGGTTCAAGGACTCCGAGGGCAACATCCTCGCCATCGGCGACGAGCCGAGTTGACCGTCCGCCAGGCGCCGCATTGACAGCGCGCGCGGCGGGCAACAGTCTGCCGCGCCATGACGATTGCACCTTCCCCGCCGGCTGACCTGAAGCCGCGCCTCACTGCCGAGATCGACGCCCGGCGCGACGACCTGATCGCCCTGACGCAGGATCTGATCCGCATCCCGACGGTCAATCCGCCCGGCGAAAACTATCGAGAAATCTGCGATTACCTCGCGCGGCGCTTGAGCAAACGCGGCTATGTCGTTGAATTGATTCGTGCCGAAGGCAA
>JAEUMC010000458.1 GCA_016793415.1 Devosia sp.
GCGCCGTGGAAGCTTTTGTCGCCCTGGTGGTGCCGGTGCTGCAGGCCCGCGGCATCTACCGCACCGACTATGCCGGTCCCACTTTCCGCCACCATCTCGGCCTCGAGCGGCCGGAGAATCGGCTGGTCGCCCGCGCCCGCGCCGCGGCCGCACAGAAGACTGCAGTCTAGGAGTATCACCATGGGCAAGCGCCAGCGCGAACTGCATTTCGGCCTGATGTTCTGGGCCGGCGGCACGCATCCGTCGGGCTGGCGCATGCCCGGCTCACATGCGTCCGCCGCCTTCGACATCGAGTTCCTGCAACAGGTGACGCAGATCGCCGAGCGGGCGAAATTCGACTTCCTGTTTCTGGGCGATCGCCTCGCCAGCGATCCGAGCCTCCAAACCACCAACCCCTCGCAGATGTCGCGGCTCGAGCCCTTCGTCTCGGGCGCCAGCCTTGCCGCGGCGACCAGCCATATCGGCATCGTCGTCACCGCCAACCCGACCTATTACGACCCCTATAACGTGGCGCGCCTGTTCGCCTCGCTCGATCACCTGAGCGAGGGCCGCGCCTCGTGGAACCTCGTCACCGGCGCCGACGCCATCGCCGCCGCCAACTTCTCGCGCGACGCGCACTGGGACACCGAGCAGCGCTATGACTGGGCCGACGAGTTCGTCGCCGCCACCAAGAGCCTGTGGGACAGCTGGGACGATGAGGTGAGGCCGGCCGGCCACCACGGTCGCTTCTTCGACATCGAGGGCCCGCTGACGGTGCGCCGCCCGCCGCAGGGCCATCCGGTGATCCTCCATGCCGGCACCTCCGACCGCTCGCGCGAACTGGGCGCCCGCGACGCCGATGTGATCTTTGCCGGCCAGCCGACGATCGAAAGCGCGAGGGCGTATTACGACGACATCAAGAGCCGCGCCGCCAAGTACGGTCGCGGCCCCGACGAGATCGCCATCCTCCCCGGCCTCACCCCGATCGTCGCGCCGACCACCGAAGAAGCGGTCGCCATCTACGATCAGCTCAACAGCTTCATCGCTCTCGATCCCGAAGGCGAGGCAAGCGGCGAGAAGCACTATGGGGCGCTCGGCCGTGGCGCGCGGCTGCGCAACCTCGGCTCGGTTTCCGACGTCATCGGCGTCGATGTGCGTGGCGCCGGCATCGACGAACCGGTGCCGCAGCGCGTCTTCGACGCGGCCAACCCCGACGGCCAACGCGTCTTCGCTTCGATCACCCGGCTGACCCGCCGCACCGTCGGCGGCGACAAGCCGATCACCTATCGCGACCTGATTTTGGGGATCACCGGCATGGGCGCCGTGGTGGTCGGCAACCCCGAGGAGATCGCTGACTATATCGAGCACTGGTTCAACGAGAAGGCGGCGGATGGCTTCAACATCTTCCCCGCCTATGTCCCCGATGCGGTCACCGCCTTTGCCGACCTGGTGGTGCCGCTGCTGCAGGCGCGCGGCCTCTACCGCAAGGATTACTCCGGCCCGACCTTCCGCGACCACCTGGGGCTGGAGGTCCCGGCAAACACGCTCGTCAAGCACGCTGACGCGGCGGAGTGATACGATGACCATCGATCACCGCAAGACGGTACTGATCACTGCGAGGGAACTCGACGCCCAGCTGGCTGCCGGTCGTGCGCCGGTGCTGCTCGATGTCGGCGGTGTCCGGCCGGGGCGGGGGGATGCACGCAGCACCGGGCTGCCGGGCGCCGTACCGGTCGATCTCGCCACTGAGCTTGCCGGCCCCGGCGGCGGCACCCTCGGCAACCGGCCGTTGCCCGAGATCGCCGAGCTCGAAGCCAATGCTCGCCGCTGGGGCATTCGCGAAGGCGCCGCCGTTGTGGTCTATGATGACAAGCATGGGCTGCAGGCGGCCCGCGCCTGGTGGGTGCTGCGCTGGGCCGGCATCGCTGATGTTCGCTTGCTCGATGGCGGGCTCGGCAGCTGGCGGGCCGCCGGCTACGCCACGGCCGAGCTGACCAGCGTGCCGGACCTCGGCAACGTGCAACTCTCCCCCGGCCACCTGCCGGTACTCGATGCTGATGCCGCGGCCCTGCAGCCGCATCGCGGCGTGCTGCTCGATGCGCGTGACGCCACCGCCTACGAAACCAGCGGCCACATCCCCGGCGCGCTGAACGCTCCCGCCAGGGGCAACCTCTCCGCCGCCGGCACCTTCGCTGCGCCCGAAGCGTTGCGCCTCCGCTTCGCCGCCCTGGGGGCGCTCGGCGCCGATGTCGGCGTCTCCTGCGGCGCCGGCGTCTCCGCCGCCCACGACATCCTGGCGCTGGCCACCCTCGGCCAGCCCGCGGCTCTGTTCGTCGGCTCGTGGAGCGCCTGGAGCGCCGATCCTGCCAGGCCGGTGGTCACCGGGCCGACGCCGGGGTGAGGGTGCCGGAGATCCGGTGGCAGCCGACCCCCACCCTTGATCCCTCCCCGCAAGGGGGAGGGAGACGATAGAACCGAGACGCTGGTGTGAGGGTCACCCTCCCCCTTGCGGGGAGGGGACAGGGGTGGGGGTCAGCCCGTGCCGGCGTTAAGGTCGAGAGGCCCCCCGCGCCGCCGTAACGATCGGCGCCACTGCCCGCCGCAACCCCTCCGGCTCCAGCCCCGTCACCACCGCGCCCACGAGGATCGCCCCGATCCCCGCTGCCTTCAGCCGCGGCGCATCTTCCGCCGTGAACTTCTTCTGGCTCGGCGCAATCACCGGCCGGCCCGCCATCCTGACGATCTCGGCGAAGCGCGCGAGGTCGGTCTCATGGAGCGGCTGGCCATATTCGGCGAACCGCCCGATCGAGGCTTCGACCATCGCGCCCGGGATGGCGCGGATGGCGTCGATATCGGCTTGCCCGCTCTCGCTGTCGAGCGCCAGGATCGGCTTCAGCCGCGATTGCAGCAGATGCGGCTGCACGTGCTTGAGATAGATGTTCCAGCCCTCGACGCCGTAGTCGGCGAGCGCCTCGAGCTCGTCGAGGCTCGGCTGGGTTTCCTGCCCGCTCATGACAAGCATCGGCTTCCCCAGCCTCGCCAGGGCTTCGATGAACGGCCTCTCCTCGGCAAAGCTGCCGAACGTCGCGCCGCTGGCCCGGTGGTAGGCGTTGAGATGGAACTTCAAGCCGAACACTCCGGCATCGACCGCGGCCCTCGCCAGCTCGAGATCGTGTCGCCCCAGCGACACCAGCACCGGCAACTCTCCGGCGCGCATTGCAGCTTCGATCATCGGGTCAACCCTTCAATCCAGTATGAGCCAACCCCTCGATGAACTGGCGCTGCGCGAAGATGAACACCACCAGCACCGGCAGGGCGGTGAGTGTCGCGGCGGCGAGCTGGGTGTTCCACATCGGCCCCTGGTAGACGTCGACATATTGGGTCAGCGCCTGCGGCAGGGTGAAATTGCCGGGTGTAGTGAGGAACACGATCGGCTCGAGATAGAGGTTCCACGAGTGGAGGAAGGTGAAGATGGCGACCGCCGCCAGCGCCGGCTTGGCCAAGGGCAGGGCGATCTCAAAGAAGATGCCGAAGCGGCTGAGGCCATCGACGCGCGC
>JAEUMC010000525.1 GCA_016793415.1 Devosia sp.
CCGCTTCGCTCACCGTCGCGCCGAACCCGTAGCCGGCTGAGCTCGGCACCTGGATCAGCTGCGGCAGGAACACCCACACCGCGAACATCGCCGCACCGAACAGCAGTGCCACGAGGTTGCTGGTCCACACCGCCGGCAACCGCATCATCTTCATGTCGATGACCGGGTTCGAAGATCGCACTTCGACCGTCACCCAGGCGGCCGCCAGCACCAGAGCCGCGGCGAACAGCCCGATCACCGCCGGCGAACCCCAGCCCCAACGGGTGCCGAGGCTCAATGGCAGCAGCAGCGCGATCAGCCAGCCGGCGAGCAGCGATGCGGCGAGCCAGTTGATCGTACCGCCCGATCTGACCGGCGATTCCGGCACGAAGAGCTGCGCCAGGCTCGCCGTCACCGCCACCACGGCGAGCGGCACCCAGAACAATCCATGCCAGCCGAACAGATCGACGATCGGTCCGGCGAGGATGGTGCCGGCGCCGCTGCCGACCGCGATCACCGCCGAGAGGATCCCTACTGCCGAAGGTACCCGAGCCGGCGGGAACTCGTCGCGGATGATGCCGAACGACAGCGGCACGATCGCCCCGCCCAGCCCCTGCACGATCCGCCCGGCGATCACCAGCTCGATGCTGGGGGCAAGCGCCGCGATCAGGCTGCCGAGCCCGATCGCCGCCAGCGCCAGTACCAGGGTCCTGGCCTTGCCGATCATGTCGCCGACCTTGCCGAGGATCGGCGTCGCCACCGCCGCCGACAGCAGCCAGGCGATCAGCACCCAGGAAACGGCGCTCTGGCTGGTCTTGAGTTCGCTCTGCAGCGTCGGCAGCACCGGCGCCAGCAGCGATTGCAGCATCGCGAACGAGGCGGCGCCGACCGCCAGCACCAGGAAGGTGAGGTTTGGCGACCCCGATTTGGATGTTGAGGAAACGTTGGACATGATGATCCTGTCTCGCAGAACGGCACTTCCGGCTTGGATTGTCCGTCGCGATTGGCTATGTACTGGAGGATGCCTCCATATAAGTGGAGGGTTCCTCCGTTTAATGGAATCGATTGGGGCTGGCAAGGCCTCGCCGGAAGAAAGTGCTATGACGACGACTCTCGCGGAACTGGTGCAGCGGCGACCGAGCCGGGCGGATGCCCGGCGCAATTACGACAGCCTGATCGCTGCGGCGCGCCAGAGCTTTGCCGAGATGGGCACCGAGGCGCCGCTCGAAGAGATTGCTCGCCGCGCCGATGTCGGCATCGCCACGCTGTACCGGAACTTCCCCACCCGCGAGACGCTGGTCGAAAGCGTCTACCTCGAGGAGGTACAGGCGGTGTGCAACGCCGCCGCCGAGGTCGCGCACCTCGAGCCGTGGGAAGCACTGCTCGCCTGGCTCCGCCGTTTCGTCACCTATGTCGGCACCAAACGCGTGCTGGTCGAAGGCCTCAACCGCGACAGCAACACCTTCAAGGCCTGCCGTCTCGGGCTCTACGAGGCCGGCGCGCCGTTGTTGATCCGCGCCCAGGACGCCAGGCTCGTGCGCCCCGATGTCGCGATCGACGACGTCATCCGCCTCGTCGCCGGTATTGCCGGCATCGGCTCGACCACCGAGGAGCAGCGCGACCGCATCCTCGCCATCGCCCTCGATGGCCTGAAGCGCGCCGCCTAGACCGGGCTAGTTCAGCACCCCCACCTCGAGCCCAGCCAGGCGGTCGGCATCGGCCAGCACCTCGATCCCGGTCACGCGCTCGCCACTGACCGTGAAGCGCAGCACACGGAACGGCAGGCCGCCGCGCAGCACCACCACAGCCGCTTCGCCATCCACCAGCGCCAGTTGCGCCTCGGGCATGAAACCGGTGAGGGCCCGGCGCGCCACGATCTCGGCACCCTGCGCGACCAGCGGCACGCCTGCCGGCACCGCACTCGCATCGGCCCGCAGCACCACCTCCGGATCAAGCACGGCCAGCAAAGCCGTGAGATCGCCGCTGCGCGACGCCCTCAGATAGGCCTCCACCACGCTCCGATGCCGCTCGCGGCTCGGCTCGAAATTGTCGCTGCCGCCCTTCACCCGCCGCCGCGCCCGGCTCGCCAGCTGCCGCGCCGCGTCGGTCGAGCGCCCGACGATCGGCGCGATCTCCTCGAACGGCAGGTCGAACATGTCGTGCAGCACGAACGCCACCCGCTCCGCCGGCGGCAGCGTTTCCAGCACCACCAGCAGCGCCACCCCCAGCGAGTCGGCCATATCGAGCTGGCGCTCGGGATCGTCCGCGTCGGCGATGGCCTCGGTAGCGGGCTGATCGAGCGGGTCCTCGCGCCGCGATTTCCGTGCGCGCAGCATGTCGAGGCAGACCCGCGCGACGACAGTGGTGAGCCAGCCCGAGAGGTTGCCGACCGTGCTGGTGTCCGACCGGCTGAGCCGCAGCCAGGCCTCCTGCACCGCATCCTCGGCTTCCGTGGCCGAACCGAGCATCCGGTAAGCCACCCGTGTC
>JAEUMC010000533.1 GCA_016793415.1 Devosia sp.
GCTCTCCCACAGCACGAACCCGTCATCGATGATCACAGGCACCTGCGCGTTGGGGTTGAGCCTCAGGAATTCCGGCGCCCTGGGGTCGCGATGCGGCATCCCCCACACCTCGACCTCGTAGCCGATGCCGATCAGGTCCGAGGTCCACATCACCTTGCGCACATTGATCGAGGTCAGCCGCCCCAGGATGCTCAGCGTTCCCATGCTCACGTCTCCTTAACCTTCACCCGGCAAACGTTGCCGCTTTTTGCATTCTGCAACGGCCGGTTAATCACTTGTTTACCATCCACTGGGTAATTTTTGCCTATGGGCTCGGTGCGTTCGCGCGCACCCAAGACTAACAAGGGTACGGTCCGCGTGGACGGGTTGCTGCAGTTCTTCAACCGCCTCGGCTTGGCGCGGGTCGCCGCCATGGCCGTCATTGCTGTGCTGATGCTGGGCTTTTTTGCCTTCCTCATCATGCGCGCCTCGACGCCGCCGCTGGCGCCGCTCTATTCCGGCCTCTCGTTCGAGGATTCGGCGGCTATCGTCACCGAACTCCAGACCCAGAACGTCAATTACGAACTGCGCGGCGAAGGCGACACCATATTGGTGCCGCGCGACCAGATCACCCAGATTCGCATGTCGCTGGCGCAGGATGGCCTGCCCACCCGTGGCCAGGTCGGCTACGAGATCTTTGACCAGCAGTCGACGCTGGGCGCCACCAGCTTCGTGCAGAACATCAACAATGTCCGGGCGCTGGAAGGCGAGCTCGCCCGCACCATCTCCTCGCTTGCCCGCATCAAGAGTGCCCGCGTCCACCTGGTGCTGCCCGAGCGCGCCCTGTTCAGCCGCGAGCAGAAGGACCCCACTGCCTCGATCGTCCTCTCGGTGCGCGGCGAACTGTCGGCCGGCGAAATCCGCGCCATCCAGCATCTCGCCGCCTCCGCCATCGAGGGCCTGACCCCGGCCCACGTCTCGGTGGTCGCCGATACCGGCCGGCTGCTCGCCTCGGGCGCCGGTAACGGCCCCGAGGACGTCATCGCCGGCGAGACCGAAGAGCGCACCCTCAACGTCGAGAACCGTCTGCGCAGCCGCGTCGAGGACCTGCTGGCCAACATCGTCGGCTCCGGCCGCGCCCGGGTGCAGGTTTCGGCCGAACTCGACCTCAACCGGCTGAGCAAGACCTCCGAGACGTTCGACCCGAACGGCCAGGTGATCCGCTCGACCCAGACCCGCGATCTCAGCAACTCGGCCCAGAACGGCGACAGCGGCCAGGTCAGCGTCTCCAACGAGTTGCCCGGCGCCTCCGCCAATTCGGGCTCCGGCACCTCGACCATGGAGCAGGGTTCGACCACCGAAGAGACCACCAATTTCGAGATCTCCAAGGTCACCGAAACGGCGCTGACCGAAGCCGGCGGCATCAAGCGGCTGTCGATCGCCGTGGTGGTCGATGGCACCTATGTCGCCGATGCCGCCGGCAACTCGGTCTACACCCCGCGCGCCCAGGCCGAGATCGACCAGATCACCGCCCTGGTAAAGTCGGCGGTCGGCTTCTCCGATGCGCGCGGCGACCAGGTGCAGGTGGCCAACCTGCAATTTGCCGATCGGCCCGAGCTGGCCGCCCAGGGCACCAGCGAACCCGGCCTGTTCGATTTCACCCGCGACGACCTGATGAACGGCGCCGAAATGGCGGTGACCCTGCTGATCGCCCTGGCGCTGGTGTTCTTCGTGCTGCGCCCGCTGCTCAAGCGCGTGCTGGCGCCCGAGGGCAAGACCCTGGCGCTTCCTGCCAGCGCCGAGCTGGGCAGCAACCCGGCCCATCACGGCCCCGGCGATTTCGGTTCCAACGCCGTCGTCTCCTCGCTTCCCAACCTCAATGGCGAGTACGTCGAGGAAGACGAGCAGCCGCGCAAGGCCAGGGTTCCCGCCTGGATGAACAGCGCCAAGGCGATGGGCGAGACCCAGGCCAATACCCTGAAGACGGTCGGCGAACTGGTCGACGAGAACCCCAAGCAGGCCGCGCTGATCGTGCGCGACTGGCTGGCGAGCGCCACGTGAGGAGGAACTAGATGGCCGCCGCAGCCGCCGTACTCGAGCAGACTACCGACCAGGTGCTGAACAAGCAGCTGGTGGTTGGCGCCAATGCCAGCCAGCGCGCACTGCTCGGAGACGAGAAGGCCGCCGTGCTGTTGCTGGCGCTCGGCCCGGATTTCGGCAAGCCGATTCTCGAAGAGCTCGACGAGATGGAGATCCGCCAGCTGTCGCGCGCCATGGTGAAGCTCGGGCCGATCACCCCGGACATGCTGGATTCGCTGCTGATCGAGTTCGTCACCCGCGTCTCCTCCAACGGCACTATCGCCGGCAATTCCGACACCACGGAGCGCCTGCTGCTGAGCTTCCTGCCGCAGGAACGCGTCGACTCGATCATGGAAGAGATCCGTGGTCCGGCCGGTCGCAACATGTGGGAGAAGCTGTCGAACGTTCAGGAAGATATCCTCGCCAGCTATCTGAAGAACGAGTATCCGCAGACCATCGCCGTGGTGCTTTCGAAGATCGCCACCGACCATTCGGGCAAGGTGCTTGCCGCCCTGCCCGAAGAGCTGGCGATGGAAGTGGTGCAGCGCATGCTGGCGCTCGATCCGGTGCAGAAGGAAATCCTCGAAAAGATCGAGACGACGCTGCGCACCGAGTTCATGTCGACGCTCAGCCATACCAAGCGCCGCGACAGCCAC
>JAEUMC010000560.1 GCA_016793415.1 Devosia sp.
GAACTTCACCGTCGCTGATGGCATCGTGCTCGGCGTCGTCGGCGACGTGGCATGGTCGAATGCCGAGAACCAGGACGACCTGGAGTTCGCTATCGACTGGAACGCTTCGCTCCGCGGTCGCCTCGGCTTTGACGGCGGCTCGTTCCTGCCGTACCTGACCGCTGGTCTGGCGGTTGCCGGTGGTGAGGTTCTTGGCGTCAGCGAGACCCATGTCGGCTGGACGGTCGGCGCTGGCGTCGAATTCGCCGTTGCCGACAATATCTCGGTCGACCTGCTGTACCGCTACTCGGACTACGGCACCACCGACTACGGCTTCCAGGAATTCGACCTGACCTCGCATGCCGTCACCGTTGGCCTGAACTTCAAGTTCTAAGCTTCGGCAACTGAAATTGTGAACGGCCGCCCCTCGGGGCGGCCGTTTTCGTTTCGTGGCAGAGTTCATCAACCGCGGGCCGGCAATGGCCGAGGCCTTGGGGCAGGATCGAGAGTGGACCGCCGCTGGCTCGTCGGCGAGGCCGGCGGACAGTGGCAACGACGATCGGGGTTGGGCTCGTCGTGGCCTCGCGTGCACGGAACTGAGCAGCCTCGGCTCACCATGACAGTGACGTCGGTTGCCTGACGAAGCGAGCGGGGCGACGTCGTGCGCGCCGGTTTCCCCTATACCGTTTGCCTACAACAGAAATTCCGGGCCATCGCAGCGATCAACGGGCGATCGTCTTGCGCGGTCGATGTTGTGCATCAGGCACATCTGTGACTTCGTCGCAACGTCCGTGGAAAATCGGCCGGAACGCGCCTCGTATACTTACCGACTGCGGCGATTTCGCGTAATGGATAGTGATCGATCGATGGAGGGCGCCAGTGAATCGCTTGGCTCTGGGAATTGCGGCTGGTATTTCGAGTCTGGTTATTGGGTCTGCCGTTCAGGCTGCCGACCTTATCGTCGACGAACCAGCAGAGGTTGGTGTCGTCGATGTGACCGGCGACTGGGCAGGGGCCTATGTCGGCTTTTTCGCCGGCTACGGCTGGGGCACCTACGAGGACAATGGTCCTACGGGGCCCGACAATGTCCTCGGTGGTGGGCTGCTCGGCGTAACCGCCGGATATGATTTCGCCGTAACGGACGGGATCGTCGCCGGCGTGGTGGCCGACGTGGCCTGGTCGGACATCAGCTACGGCTATTCGTTCCCCGGGGAAGAGTTCAGCTTCGATGTCGACTGGGTCGGTTCGCTGCGCGGCAAGCTGGGGTTCGATGGCGGGCTGTTCCTCCCCTACCTGACGGCCGGTCTGGCGGTGGCGGGAACGACGGCGTTCTATGACGATGGATTTTTCCTCGTAGACGAGTCGCAGACCCATGTCGGTTGGACCGTGGGCGCCGGGCTCGAGGTTGCGGTCGCCGACAACCTGTCGATCGACATGCTCTACCGCTACTCGGACTACGGCGAGGTGGGCTACGGCGGCGTTACGTCTCCGCCCTATGATGCAAGCTTCACCACCCATCAGATCACCGCCGGCTTGAACTTCCGCTTCTGATCACAGGTTGTGCTGCAATCCAGTGGGCCGCCTTCGGGCGGCCCTTCTTGTTTGCAGTCGGACGTGCAAGCGACTATGTAGCGGCCTTCCGCTATTTCGAGCCCGTCGATGAACGCCCTGACCGCCACGGCGCCTGCCACAAAACTGCTGCCCTACCAGTCGCGCCGGACCTTTGCGATCATCTCGCACCCGGACGCCGGCAAGACCACGCTGACTGAAAAGCTGCTCGCGTCGTCGGGCGCCATCCAGCAGGCAGGGCAGGTGCGGCACCGCGCCAACCAGCGCGCCACCCGCTCGGACTGGATGGAGATCGAGCGGCAGCGCGGCATCTCGATCACCTCGTCGGTGATGACCTTCGAGCACCTGGGGCTGACCTTCAACCTGCTCGATACACCCGGCCACTCGGACTTCTCCGAGGACACCTATCGCACACTGACGGCGGTCGATGCTGCCATCATGGTGATCGACGTCGCCAAGGGCATCGAGGCGCAGACGCTGAAGCTGTTCGAGGTGTGCCGGCTGCGCGACATCCCGATCATCACCTTCGCCAACAAGGTGGATCGCGAGGGTAAGGACCCGGTGGAGATTCTCGACGAGATCGCCTCGACGCTGGCGCTCGACGTCTCGCCGGTGGTGTGGCCGCTGGGTGGCGGCGTCGACTTCAAGGGTATCGTCGATCTCACCGCTGGGGTGGTGAAGCGGCCGAATGGCGAGGTGTGGAAGACTTTTGCCGATGTCGAGGAGCTCTCCCGCGACAACGAGTTCGCCATGGACCCGGTAATCGTCGCCAGCCTCGAGAATCTCGAACTGGCGCGCGCCGGCTTCCCGGCCTTCGATCATGAAATCTATCTGGCGGGCCACCTGACGCCGGTGATCTTCGGCTCGGCGCTGAAGTCGGTTTCGGTGCCGGAAATGCTGGCGGCGCTGGGCGCCTGGGCGCCGGAGCCGCGGCCGCAGCCGGCCGAGCCCAAGCCGATCGAGCCGAATGACCCGAAGGTCTCGGGCTTCGTGTTCAAGGTGCAGGCCAACATGGACGCCAACCACCGCGACCGCATTGCCTTCGTCCGGCTGAGCTCGGGCACCTTCAAGCGTGGCATGCGCCTGAAGAACGTGCGCACCGGCAAGGACATGGCGGTTTCGAACCCGATGTTCTTTTTCGGTCACGACCGTGAACTGGCCGAAGAGGCAGTGGCCGGCGATATCGTGGGCATCCCCAACCATGGGGCGCTGAGCGTCGGCGACACCCTCACGGAGGGCGCCAATATCAAAGTGACGGGTATCCCGAACTTCGCGCCGGAAATCATCCGCCGGGTGCGGCTGACCGATCCGATGAAGGCCAAGCAGCTCGCCAAGGCACTGAGCGACCTTGCCGAAGAGGGCGTGGCGCAGATTTTCCGCCGCATGGTGGGCGCCGACTACATCGTCGGCGTGGTCGGCCAGCTGCAGCTCGAAGTGCTGCAGAGCCGCATCGATACCGAGTACCACGTGCCGATCAGCTTCGAGGCGATCAACTTCGAGCTCGCCCGCTGGATTGTCTCCGATGACAAGAAGGAACTCGAGCGCTTCATCTCCACCAACAAATTGGAGATGGCCGAGGACAAATATGGCGACCCGGTCTACCTGGCGCAGTCCAGCTGGTGGCTCGGCCGTGCCGAACGCGATTACCCGAAGGTCCAGTTCCTGACCACAAAGGAACGGCATTAGCGTACACGCATGAGTGTACGCCCCATCGTTGTCGCCCACCTCAGCGATCCGCACCTTGATGCGCGCCCGGTTACCCTGCAGCGGCTGCGCCAGGTGGTTGCTGCCGTGCGCGGGCTCCGGCAGGTGGATGCCGTCGTGGTCACCGGCGACGTCGCCGATGGCGGCCTTGCCTCCGAGTACCAGGCGTTCATGGCCGAACTGATCGACCTGCCGCCGACCATCGTCACCACCGGCAATCACTGCCTCAAGGCTGCGTTCGAGGGGAATGTCG
>JAEUMC010000562.1 GCA_016793415.1 Devosia sp.
CGACGCCGAAATCCTCGAACGCCACGCCGAGACCAAGGGCGAGTGGGTATTCCCGGCGCTCGACAACTTTACCCTGGTGGGCAAGGCCGACCGGCTCGACATCAAGCGCGACGGCACGCTCGAGATCATCGACTTCAAGACCGGCGGCGTGCCGCAGCCCAAGGACATGACGGCGTTCGACGCGCCGCAGCTGCTGCTCGAAGCAGCCATGGCGCGCGCCGGAGTGTTCCCCGGTCTCTCGCCCCGCGACAGCTCGGCGCTCACCTACATCAAGATCGGTCTCGGCCCGGCGGCGTTCCAGATCAAGCCGTTCAAACTGGTGAAGGGCATGAGCCTGATGGCTGCGGTCGGCGAGATCGAACGGCGGATGCAGCGCCATGTCGAGGCTTTCCTGCTGCGCGATGAGCTGCCGATGGCAGCCCGCATCCGCCCGCGGGTGGAGACCGGGAGGAAATCCTATCCGGGGCCGTACGATCACCTGGCGCGCACCGACGAATGGACGCTGACCGCAGGAGTGGACGATCCATGAGCCGGCGCCTCTTGAGTCCGATGCCGCCGCAGATCGTGGCGGCGCAGCGCGATGCCTCCGACCCCGAGCGCAGCGTCTGGGTGACGGCCAATGCCGGCTCGGGCAAGACCTACGTGCTGACGGCCCGGGTGCTGCGCCTGCTGCTGAGCGGCGCCAGGCCCGAGGAGATCCTCTGCCTCACCTATACCAAGGCGGCAGCCGCCGAGATGCGCGGCCGCGTCGCCGAACGGCTCGGCCAGTGGGCGCTGGAAAGCGAAGACGACCTGATCAAGGACCTGACGGCGCTGAGCGGCGTGCCGCCGACCCCGGCGATGCGGCTGCGCGCCCGTTCGCTGTTCGCCCGGGCGCTCGAAGCACCGGGGGGCCTGCGCATCCAGACCATCCACGCCTTCTGCGAGAGCGTGCTGCACCGCTTCCCGCGCGAGGCGGGGGTGCCGTTCGATTTCAGCGTGCTGGAGGAGCACCAGCGCGACAGCATGTTGCTCGAGGCGCGCGAGACCGTGCTGGCAGCAGGCCTGCGCGGCAGCGGCGAGGCGGCGGCGGTGGAGACGCTGTTCGGCCTCTTGAGCGATTTCCAGATCGAGACCGCCATCCTCGAGGCGCTGAACCAGCAGCGGACGCTGCGGCCGGTGCTGGCGCAGCCCAAGGCGGCCAAGCGCGAGTTGCAGAAGCTCGTCGGCAATGTTGGCAGTATCGACGAGGTGATGGCCGAGATCAGTTCGGGCTATGGCCTCAGCCGCGACGACCACGCGCAGATCTTCGCGCTGATCCCCCCCGATCCCTACGGCACCGATTTCGTCGACCGGCTCGGCCAGATCGATCCGGCCAATCCCGATGCCGACGACCTGCTCGACGCCTTCCTGACCCAGGCCGACCGCACGGCGCGCAAGACCCTCATCAAGAAGGCGACGGCCGTGTTGATCCCCGATATCGCGGCGCGCCTCGTAGAGGAGGGGCAGCGGCTCGAGCAGCTCTACCAGAAACTGGTGACCGCTGAGCTGGTGGCGCGCAGCGAAGCCATGCTCGATGTGGTGGCGGCGATCTCGGCGCATTACGAGAAGCAGAAGCGCGCCCGCTCGCTGCTCGATTTCGACGACCTGATCGAAAAGCTGGCCGGGCTGCTGCGCGACGAGGAGCAGGGCCCCTGGGTGCGCTACAAGCTCGATGCCGGCTTGAGCCATATCCTCGTCGATGAGGGGCAGGACACCAACCCGCTGCAATGGCAGGTGGTGGGCGCGCTGATCGACGACTTTTTCTTCGGCGACAGCGCCGCCGACCGGCCGCGCACCCTGTTCGCGGTGGGCGACCAGAAGCAGTCGATCTTCTCGTTCCAGGGCGCCGATCCGAAAGTGTTCGTCGAGGCCGGGCGGCAATATGCCTTCAGTGCCCGCGCCGCGCATTTCGAGATCACCCCGGTGCCGCTGCGCTACAGTTTTCGCACGTTGCCCAATGTCCTGAACGCCGTGGACGAGGTGTTCAAGCGCGCCGACCTGAGGGAGGGGGCGCTCGAAGCGACTGGCGTCGCCCACTCGACCGCCCGCGCCGATTTGGGTGGCGTGGTGACGCTGTGGCCACCGATCAAGGACCAGGCCGAGGAAACCGACCCGGAGAATTGGCCGACCGAGCCGCCCGAGATCCAGACGCAGAGCGCGCAGCGCCAGGTGGCCGAAAAGATCGCCCGCGAGATCAAGGGCTGGATCGATCAGAAACGTCCGCTCGGGCCGCGCGGCAAAGCCGTGAGCGCCGACGACGTGCTGATCCTCGTGCAGGTGCGCAGCATCCTGTTCCACGAGATCATCCGGGCGCTGATCCGCGCTGGCGTGCCGACGCCGGGCGCCGACCGGCTGGCCGTCACCACTCATATCGGCGTGCTCGACCTGATGGCGCTCGGCGATGTGCTGAGCAACCCGGCCGACGATCTGCAACTCGCCGCCTTGCTGCGCTCGCCGCTGTTCGAGGTCAGCGAAGACGACCTCCTGGCGGTGGCGCAGCCGCGCGGCGAGCAGCGGCTGTGGCGGGCCATCGAAAGCGCTGAAATCCCCTCGGTGAAGGCGGCCTATGACCAGCTCTATCGCTGGCGCAACCGGCTGGACTTCGAGCGGCCGTTCAATTTCTACGCCGACGTGCTCTATGCCGGTGGCGGCCTGAGGCGGATGCGCGGCCGCTTCGGCTCGGAGATCGACGACGTGATGGCCGAGTTCCTCGACCTGGCGCTGTCGCACGAGCAATCGCCGCAACCCTCGCTGCTCGGCTTCCTCGCCGAGCTCCGCTCGCGCGAGGTGACCATCAAGCGCGAGCTGGCCGAAGGCGGCGCCGGGGTGCGGGTGATGACGGTACACGGCGCCAAGGGGCTCGAGGCGCCGATCGTCATCCTCGCCGATGCGGCGAGCACTGAGCGCGGCCGCGACCGGCGCAGCGTCTATCTGAAGGCTGATCCGCCGCTGTTCATCCATGCCTCCTCGGCCGCCACGCATGCGCCGGCCACGTCGGGCTTCAAGGACGCCGCCGACGGCGACCAGGTTCGGGAATATTGGCGCAAGCTCTATGTGGCGATGACGCGCGCCGAGGATGAGCTCTATGTCACCGGCTATCTGACCAAGCAGGGCAAGCTCGACGGCAGTTGGTACGAGGCGATCGAGCAGGGGCTGGCGCCGCTGAGCGAGAGCGTCGCCGATGCCGATGGCAATACCGCTGCGCTGGTCTATCCGAAAGAGCGGCCGGCGCCGGCGCGGCTGAAGCCGGTCGACGCCCTGGTCGATCTCGGCGGTATGGCGCTCGACCTGACGCCCCTGCCGCCGCGCAAGGCGCGCAAGGTGCTGCGGCCATCGAGCGTCGAGACGCCCGCCGATCCCGACCGCACGCTGGCGACACGGCTCGAGGAGGGACTCGATCCCGAGACGGCGCGGCTCGCCGGCACGGCTTTGCATGCCCTGCTGCAGCACCTTGCCAAGGTTGCCCCAGCAGACCGGGCAGCGATCGCAGCGCGGGCGCTGCCGCTGCTGCTGCCCGAGGCGCCGCAGCAGCACGCGGGGCTGGCGGCGAAGGCCCTGTCGATCCTCTCGCGGCCGGAACTGTCCCACCTCTTTACCGCTGACAGCCGAGCCGAGGTGCCGTTCCTCGCCACGGCCGAGCACAAGGGCGAGACGGTCACCATTGCCGGCCGTATCGACCGGATCGTCGCCACGCCGGGCGGCGTCCTGCTGGTCGATTTCAAGTCCGATGCCGATCCGGTGCTGGAACCGGAGCGGGTCAAACCCGGTTATCTCACCCAGCTTGGGCTCTATGCGCTTGTTGCAAAGCAGCTTTTCCCGGGACAGAGGATAGAAGCCGGCATCCTCTGGACTGGGTTGGAATCGCTGCTAAAATTGCCTGACGCTGCTTTGGCGGAAGCGGCGCGGGGGTTCACCATCCGGTGACGTTCGTTGAAGTCACACTGGACTCTACCTAGCTTTTGGATCACACAGACCGCCGCTTTCAACCCAAAAGGCAAAATCAATGACAACCCACGTTTCCGACGCCAATTTTGGCGAGGAAGTCCTGTCCTCCAAAGAGCCCGTGCTCGTCGACTTCTGGGCCGAGTGGTGTGGCCCCTGTCGCGCCATCTCGCCGGTGCTCGAGGAACTGTCGACCGAGCTCAAGGGCAAGGTGACGATCGTCACGCCCAACGTCCACGACCCCCCCACTCCCCCCGCCAAGTACGGCGTCCGGTCGATCCCGACGATGATCCGGTTCAAGGGCGGCGAAGCCGCCGACATGAAGATCGGCGCCGGCACCCCG
>JAEUMC010000623.1 GCA_016793415.1 Devosia sp.
CACACGGCCGATGATGCCGCGGCCGATCGCCTCGCTGAATCCGTCTCTCATCAGTTGCGGCGCGTATGGTCCGCTAGCGTGGATCAGCTCGATCCGCCCCGAACTCTCGTTGGTCAGCAGCAGCTGGATATGCTCGTAGCCGAGCGAGCGATGGATCAGCCGGGTGATCTCTTCGAACAGCTCGCCCCGATCGTGGATCGAGGTCACCTGCTGGCCCAGCCGGTGCACCAACGACAGGTGGCTGCGGATGTGCTCCATCTGCGCGGCCAGCGCATTGCCCTCGAGCAGTCCGCTGAGGTCGTCGGCCACCAGCCGCACCAGGTCGGTGCGACGCAGCGAGCCGCGTTCGGCCAATGGAAAGCCGAGCACCACGTGCCCCTGCGGTGCGTCCCGCCCGGCCACCACCGCCCCTTCGACCGCATAGCCCTGGCTGGCGGCCCGGTTGATCACATGCACCGGAAAGCTCACCGCTTCGCCGCGCCGCACCCTGAGCTCACCCAGCTGCCGGTGGATCGAAGGCGGGATCTCCCCCGCCACCAGCACCTGCAGGCCGCGCTCGCCGGTGACCAGCAGCGCCGCCCAGCGCGCACCGGTGACCGCCAGCGAACGGTCGAGCCGCTCGATCAGCCGCCCCTTCTCGGCAGGGTCGATATCGGTGGTGAGCAGGTGCTTCAGGCGCAGCGACTGCATGCCGTCGTCATCGTCGCGATAGAGCGGGCGGGCCAGCGGCGCACCGCTGTCAACTGTCGAATCGCCCGCTGAAAACCCCATCGCCCTCAAGCCCCGAACATGCGCCGTTCCGGCAGGGCGAGACCGGGTCCATCGAGCCGCCTGCCATGCCCGGATGGACCGATCATTTGCCCCTCGTGGTAGACAGTCAACCCGCGACTGATCGTTCTGTGAACACTGCCTACGAAATGAGCACCGACATAGGCGCTGTGCCGATTGCGATAGAACAGGTCCTCCGCCGCGAGGGTGAACTCGGCCTCTGGATCGACCAGCACCAGGTCGGCATCGGCTCCTATGGTCAGTCGGCCCTTGCGGTCGTCGAAGCCGAAGAGCTTGGCGGGTCCGAGTGCAGTCATCCGCACCAGCTCGCTGAGCTTGAGGTCGCGCCGCCGCACTCCCTCGGTCAGCAGCACCGGCAGCGTCGATTGCAGCCCCGAAATGCCGCCCCAGGCAGCAAAGATATCGTCATTGCCGGCGGCCTTCTCCTCCATCAGGCAGGGCGAGTGGTCCGATGCAATGACGTCGATCTCCCCCGCCAGCACCCGATCCCACAGCCGCTCGCGTTCGCCGGGCGAGCGCAGCGGTGGCGCGCACTTGGCCACTGGGCCAAGCCGCACCAGGTCGGCGGCATCGAAGAACAGGTAGTGCGGGCAGGTTTCCGCGGTGACCGCCACGCCACGTGCCTTGGCGGCACTGATCCGGTCGACCCCGGCCGCAGCAGAGACGTGCACGACGTGCAGCCGGACACCGGTGGCATCGGCCAGCGCGATCGCTTCGTCGATTGCCGCCAGTTCCGCCTCGATCGGGCGGCTTTCACCCCAGGCCAGCCGATCGCGGCGCCCCTCGGCCCTGAGCTGCGCGGTGAGCTGCAGCGTCATCGCTTCGTCTTCGGCGTGGACGGCAAGGAACGCCCCGAAACCGGCGATCTGCTCCATTCC
>JAEUMC010000627.1 GCA_016793415.1 Devosia sp.
ATCAGACGGTAAACTAATCCGGTCATGAACGACCTGGCGATGAACCCGGCGGTCTGATCGCCAGGTGAACGGAAATGAGGGCGTAGTCCATAAGGACTGCGCCCTTGTTGTTTGCACACTGCAAACTCTGGCCGCCGGCCAGCCCTTGCCGACAACCAATGAAACTGCTGGTGTCCCGCTCCTACTCGGAAGGAGCGTCACCATGCACCGTCTCGCCGCCATCGTTGCCGTGTCCCTGCTTGCCGTCTCACCGACGCTCGCCGCCGAGACTCGCTGCGGCTGGTACATGAACCCGACGCCCGGCAACCTGTGGCTGATGGACAAGGACGCAACCTGGACCATCAGTTCGCAGGGCGATGCCGACGGCGCCGGGGCCAAGGGCATCGACAACGCGCCGGAATTCGACGAGACCCAGTTTGTCGAGACCAATAATCCGGGCAGCGGCTACGGCTATGGCTGCGCCTGCATGAGCGTCACCGTCGACGCGGCGGACAAGCGGATCACCCAGATCTTCTCGGGCGAGAGCAAACCGCTGAGCGCCTGCAAGGCCGACAAATCACTGCCCAGCCCGGACTGACGGCGCGTTCAGCGTGGTGACCGCCGCCAGGACCTGGTCGGCGAGTTCCTCCACCGTCGCCGCGGAATCGAGCCGCAGGATCGGCGCCAACTGCCTTGCGAGCCATGCCTCATGCGCGGCCCGGCTGCGCTGCTCGAGCCCGGCGCTGTCATAGCGTTCGGCCCAGGCGAGGAACTCGGCATGCGCGCCGGCCAGGTCGCCGCCGCGGCCGATGCGCTCGCCATAGCGCTGCCGTTCGCGTTCGCGCAGCCGGGCCATCCTTACCTCGGGTGCGAGGCGCAGATAGACGATCAGTTGATAGAAAGGCTCGATCGGCCGTGCCCAGCCGATGGCCGAGCCGGACAGCACCCAGCCGCCAGGCGAAATCGCCATCTCGCGCTGCAGCAACTCGACGCGCGCTTCCGGCGGCCGCTTGGCAGTGAACGGCGGCTCGGTCGGCAACCAGTAGAACTGGTCGGTATCGAGATGCCTGATGCCAAGCGCGTCTGCGATCGCCGCCCCAAGCGTGCTGGTGCCCGAACCGGAAGCTCCAAGAATGTGGATCCTTGCCATCGTCGACTCCGCTACCAGCCCCCTGTGACAATCAAACGTCGCCAACCCCACAGTTGGCCGGCTCCGGCACGGAACCTCCGGTGTGTCCTCACCGTTTCACGGCGTTCCCGCAACGCGTCACAGGTTCTGGCACAAATGAAATCCCCCGAGATCGGCCTCAAGTCCAACACCAAGGCCGAGATGATCGACCTGCTCAACGCGCGCCTCGCCGATGCCATCGACCTGGCGCTGATCACCAAGCAGGCCCACTGGAATCTCAAGGGCCCGACCTTCATCGCCGTGCACGAACTGCTCGACCAGTTGCGCGATGATGTCGATGAGCATGTCGACATCATCGCCGAGCGCGTCGCCCAGCTCGACGGCATCGCACTCGGCACGCTGCAGACGGTGGGCAAGGCCAGCAAGCTCGCCCCCTACCCCACCGACATCCGCAAAGTCGCCGACCACCTCGCTGCCCTGGTCGAGCGCTACGCGGCGCTGAGCAAATCCACCCGCGAGGGGATCGACGCTGCGGATGCGGCGGGAGATGCCGATACCGCGGATATCTTGACGGCGTTCTCGCGCAGCCTCGACAAGAACCTGTGGTTCTTGAAGAGCCACCTGGAGTAGGCGTCAGCGCGCCGCAGCAACTGCTTCCCGTATCTCGCTCATGCAATCGTCAAGGCCTTCGGTCGCAAGCGCCTCCGGCAGGCGATCGAGCTTGATCAGGTCATCAACAGCACTCTGCCGGCAGAACGAACACGGGTTCTGTTCGTAGACCCAGACCAGGCAATCCGCTGCCTCCGGGTCGGGAAGGGGCTGGCCGATTGAAATGATGCTGAGCGCCAAGTCGTGCGCTTGCTCGTCATCGGTGACGGTTGGCAAGAGCGCGTGGGCGCGTTTGAAGTCGCCGGGGCGGGAGTTCTCGGCCAGCAGTTTCATGCCCTCGAGGCTGCCGGCGGCGAGCAGGTCTTGCGACAGGTCGGCGACACGCTCGTCGCGGAAACGTCTCAGCACATCGATGGCAACGGCCCTGACCGCTGGGTCCGCGTGGCGGGCGAAGCGCAACACCCTGTCGGCTCCGCCAGGCGGGTCGACCCTCCCTGAGAACACCCGGAGCATGCTGGCGAGCCGCGATGCATCAGCTTCGCGCTCGATCAGCTCGAACAGTGCGTGATGGTCGCTGTCGCTGCCATAGCGGGCAAACCGCTGCGCCACAAGGCGGGTCTTTCGTCCGCCCAGGGCCAGATCCGCGAGATAGCTGTCCAGGCTGTAAGGCACGCCCCGAACCGGCTCCGTGGCGGCCTCGCGCAGGTCATCATGGAAGCGACGCACGTCCGGGTCGCCGATCGCGGCTGAGCGCAAGGCCGCATCCACCGCCTCCGCGCCGAACTGTTCGTCGACGACATGCTGCAGGTAGCCGCTCATCCAGAAATCGGCGTCGCTCGCAAGACGACGACCGAGCACCCGAGCCACATGCAGCAGCCCTTCAATTCCGTCGAGGCTGATGAGCCTCAGGCTCAGCGTCCAGTCCTCACGGAACTCCTGTCGGTCAAACTTGCTGTAGAGCGCGCCTCTTGCCTCCTCGCGGCCCTGCTCTGCCAGCCCCTCCAGCATGCGCGCCATCTGCTCGACGTCATGCGCCTTGGTGCTGTCCGGGAATGCTCGAAGAATGACATCATGATATCGCGGGGCGTTGGGCAGCATTGCCAGCATCCCCATTAGCCAATCGCCGCGATAGCCTTCGCATTGCGGGTCGTAGTTCTGGCAACGGACGCAGGCCTCGAGCAGCAGATCCTCGACGCCGGAGTCGCCATGCGCCCGGATGTGCTGCACCGCCCTGCCCTTGCCCTTGCGCAGGGCGTCGGCGAATTCGTCCCGGCTCAGCGACAGCGCACTCACCCTCTACGCGTCCCCGCCCGCGCCATCCCGTCATGCGGGCCCAGCTCCCGCTTCGGCGCATCGAGCCACGCGCGCCCAACCTTGGCGAACTCCTCCATCCGCTCGGGGTTCAGCGGGTAGTTCAGCTGGTTGCCCTCGCGGGCATGCTCGCCGATCACCAGCAGGTGCACGTCCGCGTCGCTGTTGTTGAGGAATGAGTGGGCGATGCCGGTGCCGGCGGGGAAGACGGCAGCGTCGCCTTCGTCGAGTTCGTGGAGGTGGCCGTCGATCCAGGCGTCGGGGCGGCCTTTCAACACCAGCACGAACTCGTCCTCGCCGCTTTCGGCGTGCGGGCGGGAGGTGCGGTTGCCGGGGGCAACGATGTCGTAGTTGATGCCGATGCGCTTCAGCCCGAGCGCCGCGCCCATCCGGCTGCTCTGGCCGCCATGGTTGGTGTGCTGGGGGTTGGGGAACGGCTTCAGGCCATCGGAATAATGCGCGATGAAGGGCGGACGCTCCGGCGTTGCTACCTCGCGCCGGCTGCCGGCGCGAGCCTTGCCGTCATGCGGGCCGAGCAGTCGCTTCGGCGCGTCGCGCCAGGCACCGTTCCACGCGCTGAACTGTGCCATCCGCTCGGGGTTGAGCGGATAATGGAGCTGGTTGCCCGGGACTTCATGCTCGCCGAGAATGATCAGGTGCATGTCCTCGTCGCTGTCGTTGAGGAACGAGTGCGCTATGCCGGTACCGGCGGGGAAAGCCACGGCATCACCGGCCACCAGCGGATGAAGCTGGCCATCGATCCACACATCCGGCTTGCCGGCGAGGACGAAGACAAACTCCTCCTCGAGCTTCTCGGCATGCGGAAATGAGGTGCGGCTGCCAGGCGGCGCCACTTCGTATTTGATCCCGATATGGGTGAGGCCGTGCCGTCCCCCGACCGGATGCTCGAATCCGCCCATGTCGGCAAAGCCACCATGGTCGATCGGCCTGAGGCCGTCGCGGATGTTGACGATGAACGAAGGTCTCTGAGACATTTGCAGCTCGGGGCAATTTCGCGAGGTGAAACATGCACATCGCGGCGGCTGAATGTCGATGGGCAACGCTGCAACCAGCGTACCGCCGGGTTCTTGCCCACGCCAATTCCTATAGACCCGACAAGCCCGAAGCGCTCGAAGCGCGCCTTTCTCAGGCGGCGCATGGCGATCATTTCCTACTGTTTTCCTATTCCCTCCCTGCGATCTCCTACGCTCGATCGATCACAACACGGCAAAAAAGTGTCCTCGGGCGCTTGCTCGCAGTTTGGAATTATGCAAATGTAGCCTCGATAGGACAGCACGTCTGTCCAATTTCGTGAGCGGCCGGTCTCCCCGGATGCGTTTCACACGCCGATCCGGCTGGCCCGCTTGTCGATAGCGGAAACGGAGGGGTGGGGCCTTATCGAGCCCGTACGAGCGGCCATTTGGATGCAGAGCCGCTCCCCACTAAAGGATTGCGCACTCGGATTCGAGCCGTACACTGAGGGTACGACTGGGGGCCGAAGGCGCGTCGAAAGGAACTTGAACACCAGGGCACTCGCCCTGGTCTCGAAGACGACTGCAAAAACAGAGGACTTTGCAAATGGCTGACCCACGGAACGGACACGTCTCACTTCCCGTCGCGGTAACCGCCATTCGCAAAGATGACGGTTACCGCCAGGATCTGCCGACCGGCGTGATGCGTCCGGCGGCCGAGGGCCTTTACGACCCGACCCGTGAGGTCGATGCCTGCGGCGTCGGCTTCATCGTCAACATGAAGAACCAGCCCAGCCAGAAGATCGTGCAGAACGGTCTGGCCATCCTCGAGAACCTCGAGCACCGCGGTGCCGTGGGCGCCGACCCGTTGATGGGCGACGGCGCCGGCATCATGGTGCAGATCCCGCACAAGTTCTTTTTGAAGGAAAGCGCACGGCTCGGCTTCCACCTGCCCGAGAAGGGCAAATACGCC